>NZ_JANOJV010000197.1:0-4103 GCF_031418915.1 Chamaesiphon sp. VAR_48_metabat_135_sub
GAGGTTTTAGCCAAGACGGATGTATATGTCGGTGGGGAAGATATCGATAGGTGGATTATTGAAGATTATTTAATTCAATTGGGTAGCGACAGAGAAACCATCGGCGAAGTTGGCTGGCAAAATCTACTCGCAATTGCGGAAAGATTGAAAATTCGGTTGACAACTAATACCGAAGCGCGAGAAAGTTGGTTGGATGAAGATACATTCATGTCCTACGATCTGAGTTTAGATCGATCGCAATTAGAAGAACTATTAGAACAGCGACAATTACTCGAACAGTTTCGCCAAGCGATCGATGAAATCCTCACCCTCGGCTTGCGAAAAGGTGTCCAAAAAGCAGACATCGAACAGATCCTATTAGTCGGTGGTAGCTGTCAAATTCAAGCAATCCAACAACTATTTATCTCCTACTTCGGCAGACAACGAGTCAAACTCCACAAACCATTTGAAGCCGTCGCACATGGAGCCTTAGCACTCACCCAAATTGCGGGGTTAGAAGATTATCTCCGACATGGATATTGCATTCGCCTGTGGGAACCCTATACTCGTACCTACAACTACTTTCCCCTGTTTGAACCTGGCATCAAATATCCCTGCAAACGCGAGGAACCATTAACCCTCCAAGTCGCTTTGGAAGGACAAACGGAACTGCGCTTAGATATCGGCGAAATTGCCCAAATCAGTACCGCAGAAGTCACTTATGACGCTCAGGGGAGAATGAATAGTAGTCCAGTGAATAAACAATCCCAATATCGATCGTTAGAACGCGAACGTAATTCGGTTTGTTTGGCGAGATTAGAACCACCAGGGGAATTAGGGATCGATCGAATTGCCGTGGAATTTGCCGTGACGGAGCATCGAATTTTGGTGGTGACTGTGACGGATTTATTGATTAATAAAGTTTTGGTTGAGCAGGGATCGATCGCTAAATTGAATTAGTGATGATTAGTGCGAGCGACATCCGCGCTGAAATGGAATTTCGCGCTCATAGCGAAAGTTATCTGAAGATAACTGGGAATTGATTTTAGTCCGTTTTAACGGACTTTTGCTCTGAGCACCCGAATTCATTCGAGGGCTGGATCTATGCTGATAATCTAAGATCGATTACCGAAGGTAGGCTCCGCCAACGGGCATAATAAGCATAATCCCTAATCCCTCTTTCAGAAGCATGTCAGAACTCAATCCACGCAATACTGATGTAGTCTTAGGCGGACAAATTCCCACACCTAAAGATGGAGTTGTTTTAGGGGGATTAGCTAGAATAGAGCAGCGATTAGCTAGTGAATCATTATCGCTCAGACTTCAAGGATTAAAAGATATTATTCACTATGGCGATCGAGGTGTTGATATAGCTATTGAAGCACTTTCCGATCGGAATTTGCAAATTCGTCAATTAGCAGGTAAATTATTGCGAATTCACGGTGGAGAACGCGGCAGGAATATTTTATTAGATTATCAACCTCTAAGTTATTTCAATACTTTTGCTGACTGGCGACGAGAAATCTATAATCCTCAAATAGGAATCATCGACCCAGACAATAATGCTTATGTGGTGGCAATGACTAATTCAGGACAAGCAGGAAAGTATGAGTTCAATAACTTTAAATCTCTAATTAAAGATCCACGCATTAGCGATCTACAGGCATTATTTTTTCAGATAGATGATAATCCTCGCGATCGAGAGCGAACTTTTACTATCGGCTTAGAAGCTATTAATAGTGCAAGACATTTACTGTCTAAGCTTCGAGCATTATTTATCGGCGATAGTATGTTGGATCTCCAATCAGAAAGTAATAAATCAAAATTAGAGATTCTAGAGGTACGATCTTTATTGATATCATTTCCTGACTTAGAAATATTAGAAATTGCAGGGCACTTTGGTTATCATCAATTAGATTGCAGTCAATTAGAACATCAGAATCTAAAAACGCTAATTATTAAAACAGAAAATATTCCAGCGGATAATATCAAGCAACTTTGCAGTATATCTTTGCCGAACTTAGAGTATCTAGAACTATGGTTGGGTAAGCAGGGGAGTATAAATGAGATTAAGAAAGCTATGCAACCTATTTTATCGGGTATTTCTGCACCTAATCTACAGTATCTAGGCTTATGCGGATGTCATGATACCAATAGTTTAGTTTCGGAAATACTATCTAGTCCGATTATCGATAGACTTCCCGTTCTTGCTTTTAAAATGGGATCGATGACAATACAAGGAGTATCTGCTCTGACAAATAGTCCTAAGCTTAAAAATCTAAAATTATTAATTTTGTCTGGAGAAGTGATATCTCCAGAAGCACTTAGTTTACTACAAAAATTGGAGTGTAAACTTGATATTCGCAATAATCAATATAGACCTAAAATCGATATTTCCAAACATAAACCAGCAAAAGAACGCCGTTATAGTCCAAGCTGGGAATGAGCCAGAATAATGAGTAAAATGCTTAATTTTATCCTAATTGCTAATCCAGAAACTCGCCGCGTGCAACTATTTCAGCAAGCATTAGAACGTTGCGGCGTACCTCCAGCTCGATCGATCTCCTATGCTGATTTATTAGCCTGTAGGTGCGATTTAGCCCAATTTGACTCTCCAGATACTATTTTCCGATTTGACGCGCCTGAGCGCAGTTTTGAGGTCGATCGAGGGTTTATTGCCGCAGGTGCAGAACTAGAGCCAGATGGACGACATCAACGGATTAGTGCGAGTGCGGCGGTGCAGTTACCAGCGGATTTGGGGCGGATTTGGTATCAACGTCAATGGTATCTCGGCTGGCGACAGTGTTTAAAAACCTGGACAGCTAATCTTCAAGGGAGAATCCTAAATCATCCCGATGATATTATTATCATGTTTGATAAAGTTCGGTGTCAGCAAATTTTAGCAACAGCAGGTATTCCCGTACCGCCGATGTTATTTGACGATCGCAATTCAACGATTACTAGTTACGATCGATTATGCACTCTAATGGACGATCGAAAGATCGATCGAGTATTTATTAAACTGGCGCATGGTTCCTCTGCTTCAGGGGTGGTTGCTTACGAACGTCGGAATGGATACGAACGGGCGATTACTACCGTCGAGCGAGTTGCCGAAGGGGGAGAATTACGGTTCTATAATTCACGGTTGATTCGGCAATATCGAGCTACAGATGCGATCGCCGATATTGTCAATTTTCTCGCATCTGAATCAATTCAAGTAGAAACATGGCTACCCAAAGCACGATTAGCAGGTAGGGAATTTGATGTGCGAGTGGTAGTAATTGGGGGTAAGGCGCGTCAAGCAGTAATTAGGGTAGGAAATAGCCCGATGACTAATTTACATTTGGGAAACGATCGCCGAGAAATTGCCGATTTACCACCAGGTTTATCACCTGTCGTTTGGGAAGAAATGTTAGCCACCTGCGAACGCGCAGCGGCTTGTTTTCCCAATACTTTCTACTGTGGGATAGATTTGTTAATTGCGCCAAATTTGAGGGAACACTATATCTTAGAACTGAATGCTTTTGGTGACTTGCTTCAGGGTATTACTTGGCAGGGTGAGGATACCTATACAACTCAGGTGCGGATGTTGTTGACAGAATATTTAAAATAGGCAAACTAGTACAAAAATATGCTAAGTTAGATATGATTTATTCGATCGCCCTAGTACGCCTCGTCTTAGAGCGTACCCACAGTTCGGCTACGCTCACCGCAGGCAAGGGATACCCCTATAGGTTAATTGTGTGGCAGGGTGGTTTCAGCCACCAAAATAAAAATCTTTCAGTTCACTGAAGTGAACTTTTGCTGTTAGCCCCGAATTCATTTGAGGGCGATTAAAGACTAAGCACCAAAATCCAAAATCCAAAATCCAAAATTAAGATGGGAATCTATCAACACGACGAGTTATTTGCAGATAAGCCAGTTGTTGAATATACAGCCGAAATTGGGATTACCAAGCCGAAGGAGTGTAGTTATCGATTGAGTATCGATTATGATTCTGAGCATAGTATTATCGATTTATTATCACAATTTTTAGCAGATCCTAATGTTAGTAAAATTACTAGTTTGACGATCGGACAATGGGATACTGAAGATGGATCGAGTGCATCTGTTGTAAATTTCCT
>NZ_JANOJV010000198.1:0-9681 GCF_031418915.1 Chamaesiphon sp. VAR_48_metabat_135_sub
AAGAGAGTATAGCTGTGGTACTACGGGTTGCTGTTGTCGGTTCTGGTCCAGCGGGTTCTTGCGCCGCTGAAGTGTTGGCGAAAGCTGGTATTGAAACTTATTTATTTGAACGCAAATTAGATAACGCCAAGCCTTGTGGTGGAGCGATTCCTCTTTGCATGGTGGCTGAATTTGACTTACCGTCACACATTATCGATCGCGAAGTGCGGCAAATGAAGATGATTTCGCCTTCTAACATCGAAGTCGATATCGGTCAAACCCTCAAGCCTGGTGAATATATTGGCATGTGTCGGCGGGAAGTTCTGGATGGATTTTTACGCGATCGAGCGGCTAAACTAGGTGCCAAGCTGATCAATGGCACCGTCCATAAATTGGAAATGCCCGGGCTGAATACTACAGATCCTTATGTCCTCCACTATGCAGATCACTCTAGTGGTAGCATTGAAGGCGAAGCAAAGACGCTCAAAGTCGATCTAGTGATCGGTGCTGATGGTGCCAATTCCCGCGTTGCTAAAGCAATGGACGCAGGCGATTATAATTATGCGATCGCTTTCCAAGAGCGAATCAGACTCCCAGAAGATAAAATGGCTTACTACCATAGTCTCGCAGAAATGTATGTAGGCGATGATGTCTCCACTGATTTTTACGCATGGGTATTCCCTAAATACGACCACGTAGCGGTCGGTACGGGGACGATGAAGGTACACAAAGCCTCAATTAAGCAATTGCAAGCTGGCATCCGCCAACGAGCTGCCAAGAAGCTAGAAGGCGGCACAATCATTCGAGTTGAAGCCCACCCCATCCCCGAACATCCTCGCCCCCGGCGAGTAGTCGGACGTTGTGCTCTAGTCGGCGACGCGGCTGGTTATGTCACCAAGTCTTCTGGCGAAGGTATTTACTTTGCGGCGAAATCAGGACGGATGTGTGCGGAAATGATTGTCGAACGTTCCGAGCAGGGCGCGAAAATCCCCACGGAAGCGGATCTCAAGGCATATATCAAGCAGTGGGATAAGGCGTACGGCTTGACTTACACGGTATTGGATATTCTCCAGCGTGTATTTTACCGTTCCGATGCTACTCGCGAAGCTTTCGTCGAAATGTGTGGCGATATCGACGTGCAGAAGCTGACTTTCGACAGCTATCTCTACAAAACTGTCACAGTTGCAAATCCGATTACCCAGATGAAAATTACCGCTAAAACGATCGGTAGTTTACTGCGCGGTAATGCTCTGGCACCATAATCATTATTAATTTTCAACTCACACTTTAGAGCTTAGGTAGGTACTAGTACCTACCTTTTTTGTCGATAAATATTTTGCCCACTAATGCTATAGATACGGTAGGCTGTGTTAACGTCAGTTTTTCCTATGGTCGTGGCTAGCCTCGCCAACGCCAACGGGTTCAGAACGCTTGCTCCGCGCACGCACCGCCCGCATAGCTATTACTCATTACTCATTACTCATTACTTAAATAATGTGTCGCCTACTAGCCTACCAGGGTATACCCCAATCGCTCGATCGATTAATCGCCCAACCAGAACATTCATTAATCGTCCAAAGTTATCAACCGCGTGAAATGACAGCAGGGGTGATTAATGCTGATGGCTTTGGAATTGGATGGTATCATCCCCAGCAGGATACAGATCCGTTTATTTACAAACATACTCAGCCCATTTGGACTGATATTAATCTACCCTATCTAAGTCGATACGTAGAAACTGGCTGTATGTTGAGTTACGTCAGAAGTGCGACTCCAGGACAAGGAGTAAGTTTGAGTAACTGTCAGCCATTTCGCGATGGGAAACTATTATTTATTCACAACGGATTTATCGATAATTTTCGCTGTGGCTTATACAAACAAATTCGGGACAAACTGCACCAGCATATCTATCAATCGATCGATGGTACGACTGATTCCGAGCATATCTTCGCGCTCTTTTCTAACGAACTGCATAGTCATCCCGAACTACCTTTGGAAATCGCCCTCCAGCGGACATTACTCATCCTCCGCGATCTAGTTGAAACCGATCGAACGACAATTTCTGCCAATATTGTAATTAGCGATGGAGATCGGTTAATTGCGTCTCGTTTCGCTCATCGGGCAACTGTACCTTCACTATATTGGATTAAAAATAGTAGCGATTATCCAGATTCGGTTATCCTCGCATCCGAACCGATATTTGCTGGTAATTGGCAGATTTGCCCGATGCAAAGCATCATCACTGTCAGTAAAGATCTGGAGATCCAAATTTTGCCGATCTAAATAGTGCTATTTCCAGCCAGAGAAATTTATGAATAGCTGTCCCAAAAGATATCGATAGTTTTGAGTGTTAATACAATAGTGAATTTTTATGCCGAGTATTTATCAACTTAAACCAGCATTCCAAAACTTACTCAGACCGATCGTCCGCTGGCTGGCAAAGGTGGGAGTGACAGCAAATCAAGTGACGATTTTAGCGACTTGTCTGTCAATTGCCGGTGGTGGATCGATCGTCTGGCATCACTCTTTATTGATATTAGTACCGCCACTGTTATTATTACGAATGATGTTAAATGCTATTGATGGAATGCTCGCACGCGAACATCAGATGAAAACTCCCTTGGGTGCCATCTTAAATGAGCTAGGCGATGCGATTTCTGATGCGGCGATCTATTTGCCATTTGGATTATTACCTGGTGTATCTGGCTCTTTAGTAACTATCTTTGTACTGTTAGCAATTATTAGCGAGCTGGCTGGAGTTTTAGGGCTGACAGTTGGTAGTCAAAGACAGTATGATGGCCCGATGGGAAAAAGCGATCGAGCGGTCATGTTTAGTATCATCGCTTTACTTTTTACGGTTGGAATTTCCCCCACTTCTTGGCTAAATTTAGTTTGGATTGGCGCGGTCGGTCTATCAATTTGGACATGTATCAATCGTGTCGTTAGTACTCTAGTGGAGATCGAACAAAATGATAAATCTTCCAGCTCATAATGTCCTGTGGTCTTTAGGTTTCATTATGGTACTGGTGGCAATGGGTACTATAGCTGTATATATAGTCCCAGCTTATCGGCGGCTCGAACTCCAGCAACGGATGAATTCTTGGTGCGGGATTGTGGCGATATTTGCCACAGTTTTGATAGTAAATCGCTCGATCGCCATAATTTTATTCGGGTTCTTGAGCTTCTTAGCATTCAAGGAATATATCTCTTTAATTCCCACCCGTAGAGCCGATCGTCGTGTCCTATTCTGGGCGTATTTAGCGATCTTTATTCAATACTATTGGATCTCGATTCACTGGTATATTATGTTCCTAATTTTTATACCTATTTATGCATTCCTATTCTTACCAATGCGGATGGTAATTGCTGGTGAAACTCAGGGATTTCTCAAAGCGATCGGGACGCTGCATTGGGGTTTAATGTTAACAGTATTCAGCCTAGGACATCTCGCTTATTTACTGATGTTACCCGATCGCGGTAATCCGATTGCAGGTAGTGCAGGATTGATTTTATATCTAGTATTTCTGACCGAAATAAATGATATCGCTCAATATATTTGGGGTAAATCTTGTGGTCGTCATCCAGTTACCCCGACGGTTAGTCCGAATAAAACTTGGGAAGGACTATTGGGCGGCATCCTAACTACGACGATTTTAGCGATCGCGATCGCGCCGTGGCTGACTCCATTTGACTGGATTCATGCTTTAGGCATTGGGTTAATCATTAGTTGTACTGGTTTTATTGGCGATGTAACTATTTCCGCGCTCAAACGAGATTTGGGCGTGAAAGATAGCGGTAGTTCAATTCCTGGACATGGCGGTATTCTCGACAGGCTTGATAGTCTAACTTATACTGCACCGCTATTTTTTCATTTTACTGTTTATTTCTATTTTGAAGGAATCGTCATTTGAATCAGCTCTTGCGATTGCTATTTTTTGGAACGATCGTTCGCCTCGTCGTACTGGTGGTAATTGGTTTACGAATTACCGGTCAAACTAGATTACCACGATCGGGACCAGCGATTATCTGTGCCAATCATAATAGTCATCTCGATACGCTGGTATTGATGACGATTTTTCCGCTACGATTGCTAGCTAAATTGCGTCCTGTGGCAGCCGCAGAGTATTTTTTGAAGAATCGGATATTGGCATGGTTTGCACTGCATATCATCGGAATTATCCCCCTTCAGCGCGATCGATCCAGCCATACCGAACATCCTTTGGCAAAATGTTCTGAAGCATTGGAGCGAGGAGAGATTTTGATTATTTATCCAGAAGGATCTAGAGGCGAACCAGAATCGCTGGCTAGTTTCCATAGTGGGATCGCTCACCTCGCCAAACGTCATCCCAACGTGCCAATTTATCCAGTATTTATCTACGGATTGGGCAAGGTTTTACCCAAGGGCGAAAAGATTTTAGTGCCTTTTTTTTGCGATTTAGCGATCGGCGAACCGATAGTCTGGAGTGGGAGCAAGCAAGTTTTCATGGATTTACTCCATCTTAAAATGCAAGAATTATCAGTAGTGCTGAATTGGGGTTACTACGATCTATGATTTGTTTAACCGAACCGTATTGGAATCATACCCTGATGCTTTGCATCCTGATTCAGCAACGCCAAAGGCGAGGCTACGCCAACAGTACAAGTAGCCGCTCCGCCAGGAGAAACTGATTTTAGTTTAATCTCTAATAATAATTAATCCTTCTAACCACCATAAGATTGCCCAGACAAGAGGCACTGTCGCCGCTAAACCCATCCAGAAATTGTGGGCAAATTGGGGAGATCGATCGAGTGCCCAACCGCCTAATGGCGGTCCGATCGCGTAGCCTACTGCCCAACAAAGGGAATTAATCGAGGTATAAACACCGCGCAATGACGAGGGGGCAAGATCGGCAATTAGCGCGGATGCAGTGGGCGTATAAGCGACGATCGCCAGGGCAAATAATCCTAAGCCTAAACTTGCCCATAAAAGTTGAAGACTATTACTGCTCCCAGTAATCGCGATCGAGACAAAACCCATCGCCCAAAAACCACCAGAAATCATTAAAGATCGAGCGTGATTTAACTTTTGCAATAATTTAAGCATCGGAAGTTGACAGGCGATCGTCATTAGTAAATGTCCCGTAAATAGGGTACTAATTACTTGAGGATTGAAGCCACGGGCAGTAGATTGAGTAACAAAATTACTAAAATATAATGGTAGTGTGCTTTGAAGTTGAGAGATATAGACAGTGATAATAATATTGACGATGACGTAAACTAATAAACGTCGATCGCGTAATGCGGTTGTATAGCCACTAATAAATTGAGTCGATCTTTTTTCCGATCGTAATGTCTCTTGAATACCAAAGGCGATCGTCAGGAAAAAACAGCAAAAAGAAATGCCATCGACAATAAATAGGTTGCGATATGCACCTGTAGAACTAATTAATAGTCCTCCCGCAATAATCCCCAATCCCATTCCCACATTATCCGCCAAGCGGGTAATTGCATAGGCAAATCTGCGTTCCTCTCCAGTTGTCAGATCGGCGACGATCGCTTCATTTGCAGGCCAATACAAGCCTAAACCTAAACCTTGGACGAGACAACCAACAATTAGCGTGGGGAAATCATTAGTAGCCGCAAAGATAAAACAGGCGATCGATAAAACTATTGTAGCCAATAATAGCACTGGTTTGCGGCCCCAGCGATCGGCATAGGTGCCACTAATCAACCGTCCAGCGACACCAGAAATTGAGGCACTACCTAGTGCTAATCCCACAGATGTAGCCGAAAGTCCGACTTGCTGTACAAAAAAAATCGGGGCGTAAAAGATGGTGAAACCACTGCCGATTTCTGACAGCAATCTACCCAATGCAAGAATCCAAATCTGTCGAGGTAGCTTGGACATATTTATTGGGTAGTGGGGAAAGGAGAGGAGAGAAGGAGGGACTGGGAGAGGTAAAAAGGACGCTTGCGTCCAAATTCACCATCCACTATCCACTATCCACTATCCCCTATTCTTCCTGTCCTGACTTTTCATTTGCCAAAATATCCATTCGCACTGCACCGACACCAGCACTTTTGAGACCGATGACTCGAGCTGCGCCAGCAGAGACATCAATAATCCGGCGACCGTGGAAAGGGCCGCGATCGTTAATGCGAACTGTCACGGTTTTGCCCGTTTTGAGACTAGTAACTCGAACTTTGGTGCCAAAAGGTAGTGTGCGATGTGCTGCTGTCAAACCTTCAGGATAGTATCTTTCTCCATTTGCAGTGCGGGAGCCACCTTCGCTACCGTACCAGGATGCTTGTCCGCTTTGAGTGGCGACGATTTTGTCGAGGGCTGGGCGCACAGTTTCTGAGGGTTGCTCGATTTTAACGATACCAGTTCCGTTAGGTTTCAATGGTGGAACTGAAGGAACTGCTGTAACGGTAGGAATCGAGCGAACTGCTGGAGTTGTCGGAACTGTGGTAACTGTTGGGATCGATCGAACTGCTGGAGCGACTGGAGCGGATGTAACGGGTAATTGGCTGGGAATAGTTAACTGTTTGGGACGTTCGACTGGGATGGCAATACTTGGTTCTGGCGCAACGATCGTGTCGCCAACTTGAGCGATTGCTGTCGCTACGATTTGTTGAGGTCGTTCGTTGTCAAAGACAAATACTGGTAAACCTGCTTCAAAACTAGGTAAATCGGATCGTTGGCGCAGCCCCTCGGAATGAGTCTTGTTGGGATTGCTGACGAGCGGTGCAGCTTGTGATGCCGCGTTGGGTTCAGTGCGATCGATCGCGGTGCTAATTACTGCTGATGGATCGCCAGAGGGGATAATTTGCCCAGGCAGATTTGCGGTCGGGGGAACATTGGCAATCTCAGCTTGAATGGTTGCTGAATTATTAATTACCGTCGGTGGGATTATCTCTCCGCGAGAGAGCTGCGATCGATTCTCTACTGGGGCGGCTATTGCCGGATCGCGCACGACTGGAATTGGCGCGCTAGCTGTTTTGGTGATAAATGGTGTAAAGGCTGTCGGTTGGGATTTAATTACCTGAGTCGCGATCGGTGATGGTAGCGGGATTACCGAATTGACGATCTCAGGGGACGAATCGACCTGGTTGGGGACTGAAAGAATTGCTTTCTTAACTTGAGAATGGGGATTGAACAGAGCTGTTGCTAATGGCTGTTCTATTAGTGGAAACTGAGTCTGGATATTTTTAGGAATGCTGCCGGTTTTGGTTGCGCGATGCTGTTTTAATGTAGCCTGCGGCTTAGTGTTGACAGCTAGTTTTGTAACGATCGGTAGCTTGCTAACTTGTGGGACTGGATGGATGACTGCGGGTATGGCCGCATCAGTTTCGAGTTCTGTTACGACCAGTGGTGTAATTGTCGGTAACGATTGGGGTGATAGTGGGCTGTAGTTATCTACTGACTTCACTACTGGGGATGGGATCGTTTTTGAGTTTACGCTAGCAATAGGTGCTACTATCGCAGTCAGGACTAATGTAGTTAGACAAGTCCATCGATTTTGATTCATATCCTTTGAGGAGAAACAATATTAATTTACGTAAGACTAATTTAAAATGTTGGTTGCGCACTGTCGATGGCGATCGTTGCCAACGACAACACCTCTATACTCAATCTCAATTCTTAAAGCTAGTCTATACCATCTTGAGTGGATTAGATGTTTGTGGGCTGGCTAATTGTACCGATCGATTTTACAGACCCAAGTAGTCGGAAAGTGTTACGATCTATGACAATTACTCCATTTAACCACTTGCGTATATTAGTAGTTTACCCTCAGAATCGCCATCACTGACACTTTCTGTCTAAGTTGCTAGTTACAGGTTGTCAGTGTGGGAAAAAGCAGATGCACACCCGCCATTTTTTTCCCATTTCCCGAAGGGGTGCAAACAAAGGCATTTCCTATTTTGTCTTTTACCCTCAACTATTTAACCACTTAAGCAATTCACACTTGTGGCTATAACCAGCAACTTGCGTTACTTACTAGATGCTATCTAGCGATGACGACGACCTTGACGACGACCTTCACCACCACCCAAAACATCCATCCGGACAGTACCAACGCCAGAACTGGTCAAACCAATTGCTCTAGCAGCACCAACCGAAAGGTCGATGACTCGTCCACCGATAAATGGACCGCGATCGTTGATCCGAACGACTACAGAACGTCCAGTATTAGGACTTGTGACACGGACTTTCGTACCGAAAGGTAGAGTGCGGTGAGCAGCAGTCAGTCCACCTGGATTGTATCTCTCACCATTCGCGGTGAGGGGGCCGCCTTCACCTGGTTCGTTACCGTAAAAGGAAGCTTTACCGACAGATTGAGCGATTAATTGTCTGGATTCGATCGAACCATTTGGTTGGCTGGAATTGACTGATGGTGTAGCAGCGGCAACCGATGGTAAAGCCAATGTTGCTACGAGAGCAGTTAATCCAGTCAAAGTTTGGTAATTCATAAGCCTATTGTGAAAGGTCATTTGTCGATGAGATTTAGCTGGGCTTTCCCATAAAATTGACGATAATTTACCAATTGCTAACTCATACTTGTTCCGCATTCACCTCTGGGTGAAGAACGTTGGGTCTACCATAACACGAAGTTTTTTGAAAAAAAGCCGATTAAGATCCTTGACGAATTGATATTTATGTGCATCAAAAAAAAGCCGATCTAGCGACGGAATCACGAGCGATCCCCACCCAACCAAGCTTTGACTAGTACGATCCCCAGAATTTTTCAATCAGGAAAAATGATATGTTACATTTCTTTGCATACATTATTCAAATGTTTTTTTAGCCAAAATCTGGTTGACAGTTATATCAGATTGGTAAATTTTTTACGAATTATCGATCGAAATGCCCACAAATTCGATCGACTGGCAAATAGAGACACCATATATAGTCATTAAAATCACTGAAGCTTCAATCTTTATTGCCAGCATGACTTGCCAAATCCCCAAACTGAGAGGGTTTGCGGTCTGTAAAGCGATCGCTGTAGAATACCTGTGCCGATCGTGTACGGGTGGAATATGGATTATCAAGAAGCAGGTGTTGATGTTGTTGCAGGGAGAGCGTTTGTCGAGAACATTAAAAACCTCGTCGAGAGTACTCATCGTCCAGGAGTTTTGGGCGGTTTAGGTGGCTTTAGTGGTTGGTTTGAGCTGCCGACAGGCTATCAGCAACCTGTGCTGGTATCGGGTACGGATGGAGTGGGAACCAAGCTTAAAATCGCCCAAGAATTAGACAATCATGCTTCCATCGGTATCGATTTAGTAGCAATGTGCGTCAATGATATTTTGACTTGCGGAGCGGAACCCTTATATTTCCTCGATTATTTGGCAACTGGGAAACTTAATTCAACTCAACTTTCTCAGGTAGTCGCCGGAATTGCCGATGGTTGTCGTCAAGCTGGCTGTGCGCTTTTGGGTGGAGAAACTGCGGAGATGCCAGGATTTTATCAATTAGGTGAATACGATCTGGCTGGCTTTGCGGTGGGAATTGCCGAAAAAAGCAAGTTAATCGACGGTATGCAGATTCAGATCGGGGATGTGGCGATCGGGTTAGCTAGTAGTGGTATTCATAGTAATGGTTATAGTCTGGTGCGGAAAATTGTCAGCGATGGCGGCTATGGGTGGGAGGATACCCCCAGTCGCTTGGAAGGCAAAAATCTGGGTACTGTTTACCTAACTCCCACTCAAATATAAGTGAAG
>NZ_JANOJV010000199.1:0-13969 GCF_031418915.1 Chamaesiphon sp. VAR_48_metabat_135_sub
ACTCCAGTCTAGCGACCAACTTTTCGTGAAGAAACTGGGTACCCACATGGGATAATTGACTTGAATCGCTCGATCGTCCACTACGACTCGCTGACTCAATCCCCCCTGTAATGCGACGAACCCAACTCCGATTCCAACCCATAGCAGCCAAGCTGGAACCTCTGCATGGGTAAATGTCGCCAAAAATGGGAGTGGAATTGTCAGTGAGATATACAACAAGCTCAATGTAATTCTAATCAGCGGCGAAATGTAAAAAGTCTGATTTGTCATAACCAATTTTTAAAAACAAATCCCTTGATGGGCATCTATGAGTGACACCCATCAAGGGATAAATTAGGATTTACAGGTATTAGTACTCCAGTACTGAAGAATCTACTTCTTGACTCCAAGCCTGAATCCCACCCTTAACATTTGTCCCGTCAATTCCTGCTTCATGGAGAATTGCGAGGGCTTTCGCAGAGCGTCCACCCATCTTACAATGAGCGATGAGGCGATGACCATTGAGAGCTGCTTTCACTTGCTCGATCCCTTTACCCTGTTCGATATCCGGTAGGGGAATCAAAATAGAGCCAGGAATTTTGGCAATCTCATACTCATTGGGATTGCGGACATCGATTAAGACGAAATCGTCAGCACCACTATCGATGAGTTGCTTGAGTTCCGTCACAGTCATTTCTGCGATCATACTTTGTTGTTCGGCCTCAGCCGCCTTTGCTTGAGGAATGCCACAAAACTGTTCGTAGTCAATTAAATTCTCAATTACTGGACGCACGGGGTTCGGACGCAGTTTCAACTCGCGAAACTTCATCTCTAGAGCATTATATAACACCAACCGACCGCTGAGAGTAGTCCCCTGACCAAGGATAATCTTCACCGTTTCCGTTGCCTGAATCACCCCAATAATGCCTGGGAGGATGCCTAAAACACCACCTTCGGCACATGAAGGCACCATTCCTGGTGGTGGTGGTTCCGGGTACAAATCGCGATAGTTAGGTCCACCCTGATAGTTAAATACAGTGGCCTGTCCTTCAAATCGGAAAATTGACCCATAGACATTGGGCTTATCTAGTAAGACACAGGCATCATTAACCAGATAACGAGTGGGGAAATTATCGGTACCATCGACGACGATATCATAAGGGCGAATAATATCTAGAGCATTCGCCGAACTCAACGCTGTCTCATAGAGATCTACTTGACAGTAGGGATTAATTTCATGAATCCGATTTTTTGCCGATTCAATTTTGGGTTTACCGACCCACGAAGTGCCATGAATGACTTGACGCTGGAGATTGGAGTGGTCAACCACATCAAAATCGACAATGCCGAGACGACCAACGCCAGCAGCCGCAAGATAGAGTAACAATGGCGAACCGAGTCCCCCCGTACCGACACAGAGTACACTGGCGGCTTTGAGACGTTTTTGACCCTCTAGACCGACTTCTGGGAGGATCAAATGCCGCGAGTAGCGGGCATATTCTTCGGGTAATAACTGGATTTCATCCAGATTCGGATTGAGCATAGCTAGTTTAATTAAAGCTGATGATTGGTGATTTCAACAGCGATCGCCAAGAGGTTTGGTATCTAGAAACTAGCACTCTGACCGTCGCCGATTGGTCTAAAAGTACCAAAATTTTAATTTAGACACTGTTGACCAGACTGATAGTTCTTATTCTACCTCGATCGCGTAGCGTCTTCATCAAAAATAAGCAACGTCAATCACCGCGATATTCTTAACCGATCGCCAGTTTTTAAAAAGTTTGGCTCTCAAATGTACGATCTTCGTTGTTTCATTTGGGTACGTTATCCAGGTTGTGAACTAGGAGTAGATTTTTTGAGTCGATCGACGATCGCACTAGTAATTAGATGAGATAGTAATCCGATCGGGCCAAAAAATAGACACAAGATGAGAGAATGAATGGTGATGATACCCTTGTCTTGCCCTTCGAGATAGATGTATCGTCCCACAAATAAGTCCATCACCAGGAAGTGTACCCAACCGACAGCAGCGGCACCTTCATCGGCGAAAAAACGGGCAATGTCGGCTAGTTTCGGATTGGCGAGAGCTGCGGCTGATTCGGGATTGACTGCAACGACGAGTAAGTAGATATACAATCCCGCCAAGGTGATAAATGGTAGTGGTGAGGAAATTACTTTGCGGGTAATCTCCCATTTTGGCAGTACAATCATCAAAGCCCAAAATGGCAGGACGAATAAATTAGCACCGTCGAATAATTGACTCAGCATGAGAATATTTATGGATTAGGATACGATCGAACGATACATATAAGGTACAACTAAATCCATGCAGGTAAGATCGATCCTCAAACTCTATTCATTATATAGACAAAGATTTTAAGCAAACATCATAAGGGGTTGGGTCGATCTCGGCTCCTTGAACAACACAAACAACTCGATCTTTATCTTGAATAAGATTGAGAATTGATTCGCTCACATGTCGTAAAGCGTGGGTTGAATCTGATATATCAAGTTCCCCGCTATGAGAATTAGGGGCACCACTAAAACGAATCTCAATTATCTCTTCAGTCTCAACAAGATGTTGTAGATTACCCATAAACACCCAATCTACTGGATGCTTTCATTGGTATACCGAAAGGGATTGAGGATGTAGGTACGATCGATTTAACAGCTACTAATTGGACAGCACAAGCCTTGAGTTCTGGTTGTAATGAATCGGGACAAGCGGCATCGTGAGTAAATAGATTTGCTTCGGCATCTTTTGCCCACAATTCACCCCAGTGCATCGGGACGAATACCGTACCGCGATTGATGGCTAATGTTACTAGGGCGGGAAACCTGCCAGTACCGCGTCTCGATCTAATTTCGACCATTTCGCCGTTTTCAATGTTTAATCTCGCCGCATCGCGGGGGTGGATTTCGATGAAGGGATCGGGGTGCATTTGTTGAATTTTAGGAATGCGTCCGGTCCGAGTCATCGTGTGCCAGTGACCATATAAACGCCCTGTGGTGAGGACGAATGGATAATCTGGATCTGGTGGCTCTGCTAGTCCTTTAGAGTGGCAGGCGGCAAATTTGGCGCGTTTATCGGGATGGTGGAATTGAAGATCGGTATAGAGTCTTTTCCCGTATTTGGTCTTACAGCCTGTGGGATGGGGCCATTGAGTCGGACCATTGTCTTTGAGATATTGATGACTCAATCCAGTGACATCGCAGGGACGACCAGCACTGAGCTTGGCAAATTCCGCATAGACATCAGCACTATTTTTGAACCAGAATTCCTTGGTGAAACCCAATCTGCGCCCAACTTCGGCAAATACTTCCCAATCGGCTTTCGCCTCGCCTGGGGGACTTCTAAACGCGGGACAGAGGGTGACTGTCCGCTCAGAATTGGTCATCACTCCTGTTTTTTCACTCCATTGAGCGGCGGGGAGAAGGACGTGGGCGTATTTAGCTGTTTCGGTGGGATAGTAGGCATCCTGATGGATGGTAAATGGAGATTTTAATAAGGCTGCTTTCGTCCGCAGGATGTCGGGCATACTTACCGCCGGATTGGTGGCGACAATCCACAGTAAGCCTACAGATCCGGTTTCCATGCCTGTTATCATCTCCCAAGCAGTTTTACCCGTATTGGGGGAGATTCTACCTGGAGGCAAGTTCCAGAGCTGCTCGATTTCGGCGCGTTGAGCGGGATTTTTGACAAGGCGGTAGCCAGGGAGGATGTGGGCGAGTCCGCCCGCCTCGCGTCCGCCCATGGCATTGGGCTGTCCTGTGAGGGAAAATGGTCCTGCGCCAGGTCTACCAATCTGTCTGGTCATGAGATGGAGATTGATAATGTGGCGGACTTTGGCAGTACCTTCGCTAGATTGATTGACTCCCATCGACCAGAATGAGAGGACATTTTTGGATGCGCCCCACCATTTGGCGGTTTGTTCGAGATCTGCTTGCGAAATGCCACATTTAGCGGCAACTATTTCAGGTGGGTAATGTTGGATTACCTCAGCGAAAGCGGCGAAGTTGCTGGTGCAGGATTCGATAAATTGTTGGTCTACTTTTCCCGCCCGCAGCAGTAAGTAAGCAATCCCATTTAATAAATCGATATCTGTACCTGAAGTAATTGACAGATGGATATCTGCGGCTTCGGCGGTAGCGGTGCGACGTGGATCGACGACAACGATTTTGACTCGATCGTGTTGTTTATGATATTTTCTTAGGCGGTTGAATAAAATTGGGTGGCATTCGGCTGTATTCGTCCCAATTAAAAAAGCAAAATCTGTCTTTTCAATATCATCATAGCAACAGGGCGGCCCATCAGCTCCAAAACTCTGGATATAACCAGATACCGCCGAAGACATGCACAGTCTAGAGTTGGCATCAAAATTATTCGTGCCTAAACAGCCCTTTAAAAGTTTTTGGGCTGTGTAATAGTCTTCGGTCTGAAACTGACCGGAACCATACATGCAGATCCCTTCAGCACCATGGGTATCCAGCACAGTCTCAATCCGACTAGCAATTAGACTATAAGCTTCTTCCCAACTCGCTCTTCTAAATGGTTCGGCTAGACTGTCACGCACCATTGGGTACGATAACCGATCTTTGTACAGCGACTCGCTAATTGTCGCCCCTTTAACACATACCATCCCCTGACTAGATGGGTGAGATCGATCGCCCATTACCTTCCAAATCGGCGTACCACTGCTATCCCGATTAATCGATTTCCCTGGCTGCGCTGGCGGCGAAGCTTCTAAACCACAGCCAACACCACAGTAAGGGCAAAGTGTTTTAGTTGTTTCAGTCATAAAGTAGGGGATAGGGGATAGGGATTAGTAGTTAGGGATTAGGGGTTAATATCATCATGAAAATTGGGTCTAGTATGCAAAATACCGATCTTAGATTGAATATTCTGTATTTGAGAACACTAAAATTATGATGTCACCGGTATGGTCTCAATTTTGGATGAACCTCTGCTGGTCTGAAATGCAGTTGTTTGACTAAACTGCCAATTTTTTTGGTGTGCTAGTACCTTCTTTCTCGCACACGAATATATCTGACGATTTTGATACGTTACTTTACAGTAATTTTCCTGACTATTACTAGGCGGCGCAAGTTGCGGGACTATTCCCGAATCCAGAATGCCGACAACAGAATAGTAGCTTTATTTATACCCCTTATTTCTAGCAACTTGGGATAATATTTAACACTTCATCCCGCAGTTTTGCGAGTACGAATCGATCGAGTCCTGCCAGATCGTCGATAATGGTAATATCGGTATAACTACCCTGTCGATTTAATAACTCTACTACAGTAGTACCTTGTCCTGCCATCATTTCAATCAGCCAGATCCCACCAGGCTGAAGATACTCAGGGGCGGTATCGACTAAGAGCCGAATCGCGTCTAAGCCATCCATACCGCCGTCTAAAGCAAGATGTGGTTCGTGTTTGACAACTTCAGGTTGCAGTCGCAATACCTCTTGGGATGGGATATATGGAGGGTTAGAGAGCATTCCTGCAACCTTCCCCTTAAGATGTCCCAGGGATGACCACCAACTTCCTTGGCTAAAGTGGATGCGATCGAGCAGGTCTAGTCGAGCAGCATTAATTCTGGCAATTTTTAGTACTGCAGTACTAAAATCTACAGCGTGAATCTCAGCATCAGGTAACATCTTCGCTAACCCAATTGCCATCGCACCACTTCCCGTCCCTAAATCCACCCAAATTCCCTGCTGCTGAATGCGATTACTCACAGTGAGAGCGATATCAATAATCGACTCAGTTTCAGGACGGGGAATTAGTACGTCTGGCGAGACAACTAACTCGAAATCTCGCCAGAAAGTTTTGCCGACGAGATACTGAACTGGCTTGCGCTGTTCTACTCGGTCGAGCCATAATGCTGACAATTGCTCGAGTGACATCGAAATCTCGATCGAGCTTCGATCGTCGATCGATTGTAGCCGTAAGGTTAACCGATCTAAATTCGCTACCGATTGCAGCAGCCAATCGACCTCACGATGACTTACATCACTATCCGCGCCGATTTTCGTCGCCCATCTGCGCCAATCCCACAATTCTCGACCAGTAATTCGCTCTGAATTCACCTATTTTTTGGGTGTAGTAGGTGTAGGTGTCGCGGCGGGCGCAGTGGGTTTAGCTTTTTGAGCTGCCTGCAATTTGCGGATGCTATCTACACTCTCAGCCGATGGAACGAGGACCAATTGCTGTTGTCCTGGATAATTTTGAGCTTGGAAGTCTTTGAGGACACTTTGCAGGTAATTTACTTTGATTTCGGCTTTGGCTACTAACTTAGGATCTTTTTTTCTAACGCGATCCAACCATTGCTGGGCTTGCTGTTTGCCTAAAAATAGTGGAGTCAGATTGTTTTCTTGGACTGTCACAAACTTATTTTGCTGCTCGATCGCAATCATAAATAATGGGACTGGATAAATCGCATTACTTTGATATGGTTTTTTGAGAATGGTTAGCGCGTTTCTGATTTGCAGCTCTGTCGGGAAGAATACAAAGCTCATGTTGTCAGATTTTTTTTGAGCTTCGATTTGCAACTTGTAGACCTCACTCAGTGGCACAACTGTAATCTGAGCTACTTTACCATTCTTCGGCTGGTCTTTTTTCATTTTCTTTAAAAAAGATGCCGCGTCTTTGAGTTCCATGAATACTGGTGTAAATAGATTCGTAGTTCCCGCTGATGCAACACTTTGCTGGAGAAAATTTCCGGTATCATTAGTAATGGTGAAAACTGGCACTTTCTGAAGTTTTTCGACTATTTGCGCTTCGGGAAGAGCTTGCGCGGGAAGGGGGACAAACGCAAGCAGTGACACGATCGTACCGAGGATCGCGAGCGGGATAATCGAAGATTTATACATGATTTTATCTTAAAAAAGAGCTAGCAATTGTTATACCTTCCATCTACATATTGAAGACTTTGGTATCGATAGACTCAAAAATTTGGGACTGCAAATTGATTGACTATTACACTTAATGACTGTTAACCTAGTAGATTGTTTCCACAACCTAGATTCTCACAGTCATCAATTGAGTCTCGGTACGCTTATACTAGTTTGCTCTACCTGCTGCTATTAATGGTGGTTTACTCCCCGGGCAAGGCTCGAACTTGCGACCAATCGATTAACAGTCGATCGCTCTACCACTGAGCTACCGAGGATTATATTTTGGTGTTTCTCACACCTTCTTTATAATATCACCATGTTTCTGAAATTGGCAAGTACCTTTTTAAACTTTTTTCGGGCTGAATTAAAATCCGCCGATTTGATGGATCTGGTAATCTGGGTTTAACCCTCTGTCAATCGTCATGGATTTAGTCATTGTTGTTGTCTTTTGTAATTGCGCGATCGCGATTCTCATTCTAGCCATTACCATGTGGATCGTTGGCTTTCGCAAACAAGTAACTGCATTAAGGACGTGTTTCGATCGATGGGATCGCGACTGCAATCTGCTATTGAGCGATGCGCCACAATCGCTTGCCGATCGCCAAGCACAAGTCTATCACCTCCGCCAAATCTATCAACAACAGTCGATCTCGATCGATCGACTGCGTTCCCTGGGTTTATTTTGGGGAATTGCCAGATATTTACTGTTCAAACGACGGCGGGGATAGGGGAGATGCTTTGGGACTTGGGCTTTGGGCTTTAGGGTCAATAGCGAGACTAAGCTCTGAACCGAACCGATTTGAGATTTTTACTTCAGTCCCAAATTCCAAGTCTCCATCAATTTCCGACTTTAATCGTCACACTCTGCTTCTGACCGATTTTACCTAAGGGTTGCGGTGCTTGTCGATCGGTCGAGGCAGCGTTGACGCGATCGCGAGATAATAGCAATCCACCTGCATTATTCGTGCTGATAGTTACTTGTTTTTTAGCAATCCAGTTAAATTTCGCCCCAGCTTTGAGATTACCTGTAAATTTAGTAGTGCCATCGATCCCAATTTGTGCCCAGGTAGGGTTTTTCACTGAGATCCCGATCGTCACGCCTGCAAATTGAGCGGGTTTCGGCTGAGTCATTGCTGGCTTGACAGCGATCCCCGCAGCTTGGTGTAGCCGGATTGTGGTTTCGCCAAAGTTTGTGGATGGGTGTTTGAATGCATTATTTAGTAGATGCGAAGTCCCCGCACCAATCCCAAAGATCGCCAGCGTGTAACCCAAATAAACATGGAGAGGCTTCATCTGGACAGGAGTATGAAAACCTGTATTTTGGATTTTGGTAACAGACTCGAACTTTGTTATTTCAGGCTCCCAGGCAATCACTTGTTGGGAGATTGCCATGCCATCCAAGCCTAGACTATTAGCATAACGTTTGACCATACCCTTAACGTAGACTGGCTCTGGTAGAACTTCCAGATAGCCTTCCTCGATCGCTTGAATCAACCGAGGTTGAATTTGCGTCCGTGCGGATATATCCTCGATCGATAGCTGATAATGCTCTCGCCATTGACGCAATCTGGTACCAATTTGATACAAGATCTGGCTGGGTGTTGGGGGTTCGGGTTCTGGAATAGGGGTGTTTGGTTGGAGCGGCTCCAGTAGAAAATCTGCTGGGGCTGTGTGAGTATCTAAATCCCCAATGGCGATGGGTAATGTGCCATCAACGGAGACAGTCTCGTTTTTAGCGGTCTGGATCGATGTTCTGAGCCTGTTAAAGGTGCTAATCTTGCCAATACGATCGGACAAGTTGGGCAATTTTAAAGTAGTAATGTATTTGAGCGGTTCCAGTAGAGTCACGATCGCTAAGGGTGGGGTAAATGTAAGGGGTATTTTTTTAGTTGATGCTGGGGAACGCGAATTTCAAACGATCCCCAGATTGGAGGCTGTGAAGTTCTGCCAATTGCAAATGACGGTGGGAGCCGATCGCCAACGAAAGATCCCCGTCAATGCTAATGTCACCAATTCTGGTACGATGAAGGTGTAAGACAGGATATCCTAGCTGAGTTGCCACTCGTCTAATCTGCCTATTCCTACCCTCAGTCAGCACAATTTTGAGCAGGGTGTTATTGTCTTGGTGTTTGAGAACTGTGACCTGGGCTGGTAACGTGTGTTGCCCATCCAAGTCGATCCCACTGCGCCATGCATCGATAGCTGGTTGAGATGGTTGACCTTGCACCCATACCGCATAAGTCTTGCTAATGCTGTGGCTCGGGTGAGTCAAGCGAAATGTTAACTCGCCGTCATTAGTGAGCAACAGTGCGCCGCTGGAATCAATATCTAATCTACCTACTGGATGGATGCCTTCACACTCTCGTAGTTGAGATGGTAATAGTTCAATCACTGTCGATCGACCTTGGGGGTCGAAGCAGGTTGATACTACACCTACTGGCTTGTTGAGTAGTAAATATACAGGCTCCGGTCGGCTCTGCATGGTAATCAGTCTACCATCAACTTCAATCCGATCGGTAGTCGGTTCCGCCGTTTGTCCTAATTTCGCCACCGCCCCATTTACCCGCACTCGTCCAGCTAAAATTAGCTGTTCCGATCGGCGACGGGACGCTATTCCCCATTGAGATAAAATTTTCTGGAGTCTAGCAGTCATCAGGGGAGGGTAAAGGGTAAGGGGTAAAGAGAATAGATTTGTGCTGATAACTTACTACGGGATCGGGTTAATCCGATGAAGCCTCGTCGGTGTGGGGGGAGTTAGGTGCTATGAATATGTATTTATTTATTTATTCACGCTTGTCTAGTATTCACTGGCAATGAGAAATTATTTACAGTATTTTTGGTAAACTCTTTTGAAGAAATATTACAGGAAGATCGAGATAAATTGACAAATCAAACTAGAGGAATTATCGCTTCTGTGCTGTCACCTGCTTGTCGGGGATGGTTGCGATCGCAAGTATCGCACGTAGATGACCTCCAAGTGGATATTCAAGGAGGAAGTCGGCAAATCTTGGGTGGAACGATTCCACGGGTGGCTGTCGCCGCTGTGGGGGCAATTTATCAGGGATTATCACTGGGATCGATCGATCTGATTGCCGAGAATATTCGGATTAATCTGCCCCAAGTGCTGAAAGGGCAAGCACTGCGACTGGTAGAATCGATCGCGGTTATGGCTGATGTAAAATTCAGCGAGACCGATTTACAAGCTTCTCTCTCTTCATCACTACTCTCTCAGGCAATTACCGATCTCTTCACCCAGATTCTGGCGATGCAGCCGCACCAAACTGACTGGAAAATCGACTGGAATCGGCTTGAGATTGCACCGCAGACCTTAATTTTACAAGGAAATTTGACAACCGACGGACAAACTGGGCCGATCGAGATCGCGATGGGTATCGATATTGCCGAGGGGCATATACTCCACCTCGATCCGCTAAAGATTACCTGTCCGATCGATCTCCCAAATAGCCATATTACCAGCCATCGGATCGATCTAGGTGATGATGTCAATATTACCCAACTCAAGCTGACAACAGGTGAGTTGCTCTGTCAAGGACGCATTCAAGTTAACCCTTAGCAGTGGAGATGGGAGATTTTAGATTAGGGATTAACAATACATCTAATCCCGAAGCCCGAAGCCCGAACTCCCGTAACAACTGATAACTAGAAACTTACCCTAATTATGTTGATTCACGATCGCCTGAGTGGATCTCGATCGATTGCCGCTCTACAATGAAAAATCTAGACTTTCTGCTAAATCTGCCGTGATTACTCTGCAACCCTTCGATCGTCATCAAAGTTTAACTGTTACGCCTCCGCAGGCGGGTGTATCGCTTCAGGGCACATTGCAAATCCCTGGAGATAAATCGATTTCCCATCGCGCCTTGATGTTGGGCGCATTAGCAGAGGGGGAGACGACGATTCAGGGATTGTTATTGGGGGAAGATCCCCGCAGTACGGCGGCTTGTTTTACCGCAATGGGAGCGCAGATTTCTGAGTTAAATACCGAACTGGTAACAGTCACAGGCATTGGATTGGGGCAAATTCAGGAACCTGTAAATATCCTCGATGCGGGAAATTCGGGGACGACGATGCGGTTGATGTTGGGGATTTTGGCCTCTCATCCCGATCGCTTCTTCACTGTAACTGGAGATGACTCCCTACGATCTCGTCCGATGTCGCGGGTAGTTACCCCCCTGACGGAGATGGGAGCGCAGATTTGGGGGCGCAAGGGGAATTCTCTCGCACCGCTTGCAGTGCGCGGACAAGAATTGGAACCGATTCACTACCATTCGCCGATCGCGTCAGCTCAGGTGAAGTCAGCAATTTTACTCGCAGGATTGATGACTTATGGACGCACCACGGTCACGGAACCTGCTTTGTCGAGGGATCACTCGGAACGGATGCTGCGTGCGTTTGGGGCGCATATAGAGGTCGATCCAGAGACTCATAGTGCGACAATAACGGGTTATCCCACTTTACGAGGACAACAGGTAATCGTACCTGGTGATATTAGTTCGGCAGCATTTTGGTTAGTGGCTGGTGCGATCGTGCCTGGCTCGGAGTTGTATATTGAAAATGTCGGAATCAATCCTACCCGCACGGGAATTTTGGTAGCCTTAGAATTAATGGGTGCCGATATTACCCTCGAAAATCAGCGAGAAGTTGCTGGAGAACCCGTGGCAGATTTACGAGTGAAACATGGTAAATTAACAGCATGTGAAATTGGTGGCGATCTAATTCCCCGCTTAATCGATGAAATCCCAATTTTAGCGGTAGCTGCGGTATTTGCCGAAGGGACGACGATTATTAAAGATGCTGAAGAATTACGTGTCAAAGAAAGCGATCGAATTCAAGTTATGGCAGCCGCATTAACTAAAATGGGTGCTAAAGTTACCGAATTACCCGACGGTTTAGAAATTACTGGTGGGGGATCGTTAATCGGTGCAGAAGTCGATAGTTTTACAGATCATCGGATTGCCATGAGCCTCGCGATCGCCTCGATTATGGCAAAGGGAACAACCACAATCGATCGTGCTGAAGCCGCCTCAATTTCCTATCCAACCTTCTTCGACTCATTACGCAGCATTATCAAATAAGTCAAAAATTGAAAGCGATATCCCCGACTTCTTTAAGAAGTCGGGGATATGTCAGAACCTTTGACAGTTGCTAATAAATTTGCATAGATAATGTAAATATTGATTATTCTGTCGCTAGAAGTTGAATGTTTTGTTTGGATTTACGGCGGATAAAACGTAAGAATATCAGCCATTTTTGAGCTGGAGGATCGAGAAATGTAAAAATATCACCATAAGCAGCAAAAGCATTCCGATGATGTTGCCAGTGGCGTTCGGGAGTTGTGATAAATAAGAGATTGCAGATAAATTCGATCGGTTTAGGCGTTTGCCATTGAAGGATCGAGACATGTCGCCAAACTACGTGAAATTCCCCAAACAACAGTCCGATTGAGGTACCGATCGGCGACAGTTGCCATAAACAAGGCGTAAAGATAAAGTAAGGTATAGCACCAAGAATTCCATCAATTACTACTAGAGGATTCCTCGTGAGAACAGCATAATGTAGAAAGCTACGATTTTTGCCATGATGCACGATCGTGTGAAATCGTCCAAATACATGTTCGGGTACATGGTATAAAAATGTCGAGAAAAAGTCTCCCAGCAGAAGTAAAAGCAAAGCTGCGATCATTGCTTTGATGATTTCCATAACAAATCCTCAATACCGATCGCATCCTATCGGATAAAGTTAAAGGCTGGTTTATATTGAGGTTAAGATTTTAAATTAAATTGTCACCAATTTTATGTTCGATCGAGCATTCCAAATGCTTCGACAAAAGTATTGTAATCAGCATCGCTAAAACAGACAAAACTCACGCCAGTAATCGATCGATCCTGCGCCAGAAAACTAGATACTGTCTCTAGCGCAACCTTGGCTGCCAGATCGATCGGATAACCATACGCACCGCAACTAATTGCTGGAAAAGCAATTGTTTGAATCTCATACATTTTGGCTAGAGCAAGACTTTCACGATAGCAACTAGCCAATAGTTCCGGTTCTCCAGCTTTACCCCCGCGCCAAGTTGGACCGACGGCATGAATGATATACCTAGCAGCAAGTCGATAGCCACCAGTTAACTTCGCCTTACCCGTCGGACAACCATTCAGTTGCTGACATTCAAATAATAGATCTTCCCCAGCAGCGCGATGAATTGCACCATCAACACCACCACCACCGAGTAGAGAGCTATTAGCAGCATTAACGATCGCATCTACATGTAATTTCGTAATATCGCCCTGAATAATTCCCATTCGTTCTTGAGGCATAGCAATTGATTCGATTGTCATGTTAATTTTGGTTTTTTGATTGTCCCAATTTTATTCTCGGTTATTTTTGCTAGATATTCTAGATTTGAGTTACGGTCTCAACTGACTGTTCACGCACCTACCATTTTTAGCGATCTCACATATTCAATCCATGCGATAATTCAGCTCTGCTAGCAACCCGATTCCGTCCTCGGGATAGAGCAGGTAACTTGGATTGAATCTCCATCGATAAAGCTTGTCATCTACCAGGATGTTGCGGAGTTTCTTTTTCATTACTGACTAACAAATTCAACACATGTGTGGTTTTCGCCTGCTAATTCTTCCTCGACTATAGCAGCAATAATCGACCAATCGCCTTTGGCTAAACCAGCACCAATTTTCGGGTAGCCAATTCGTCTCCCGCCGAATTGCTGCTTCACTTGCCGAAATACTACTGTAATCGCATCATAATCAGCTAAAGTTCCATCTCCTTGCCAGTGGAATTGGGTATAGCCATTAACGATCGTAAAATTAAACCCATCTCGGTTTATATCGACAGAAGTAAAAGTACCCAACTTAGTGCGATCTCCAACTTCTGTTTGACAATCTGCTCTATAGGCTTCGGGGAATTGCTGCTTAATAGTTAGAGCAATCCCCCGCCCCATTCGACATTGACAATTGCAACCCTGAATGATGACATCAAATGCTCCAGCTTTGGCTAATTCAATCAGATCGCCTCGTACTGTATTCATCGATTTTTAGCTCTAATGT
>NZ_JANOJV010000200.1:0-3726 GCF_031418915.1 Chamaesiphon sp. VAR_48_metabat_135_sub
TATTAATCGAGTTAGACTCGATCGCCAAACTGGGAACGACTTTACTAATTGCCACCCACGATCTAGACTTTGTTTATCAGTGGGCTGATTGGGTATTGGTGATGGAGGAAGGGAGATTAATTGCTGAGGGTGAAACCCTAAAAGTTTTTGAAAAGCTTCAATTTATGCCGAATTTTGAATTAGGAATGCCAATATTATGGCAGATTTGGTCACGACTAACTGCAAAAACTCCTCAACAAATTTTAGCCCCAAGATCGATCGAGGAATTTGTTGTTTATCTTAGTAAAGTGAATAGTGAATAGTTTGATTCTATCGCGATCTCGATCGAATTTAGATAGTATTCATTATTGTCAATAGTAAATATAAATATACAGAATTGTGAAAATCAAGCATCCTTTGTTACCAATTATTGGTATTGCCATCATCGCTACTAATCTTTCCGCTGTTGTTCCCGCGCTTGCTAACAAAACACTTAAATCTAACTCGTTGCCCACTAGCGGGAAAGTATTAAAGCTCACAAATGGAGATTTGATGTGTTATGTAGACTTAATCGATGCCCGTGGTAAAAAATACAACCTTGGAGCTAGTTTTGATATTTGCAACCAAACTAAACTTTTAAATAAGCAGGTACGCCTAAATTACAAGCCACTGAAGGTAAATGATTGTCAAAGTAACGAACCCTGTGGCAAAACTCGAATCGAAAACTCGATCGTCAAAATGAAATTAGTCACTCGAAAATGATTTTTGATTACATTTATGGCAACTGCTATAAATTTCAAATTCCCACAATTTTATCAAAAAGCTCGTGAGTCCGATCGATAATTTCACCATTAAAGATTTTGACGATATTTTCCGTTGCCATTTGGAGTGCGGAATCGATTTCTAGTTCTTCTGGCTCTGACATATTGGCGGCTCGATCGATATCCATTGAGTCGGGTGGCTCGGCGAAATCCATTGGTGGCTCTAGTTCCTCTAATGGTGCTGGCTCGGTTGGAATCGGCGGCTGGGGAGTTGGATCTAAAGGTGGCGGTAAATCGATAATTGGTTCTATTGCCGCTTGAATATTCTCAGCTAGATCTGCTACTTCTTCACCATCAGTGAGATATTCGCCTACTGCTGGTATCGCCATCGGTACGACTGGAGGTGGGGGTGGTACGACTGGTGGAGGTTCGGGCGACAGTGAGGCGACAGAAGAGATCGGTTGAACTTGGCTTCTACCCATGACATCTAGTTTCACCGAAATAGATCGACCGAAGATTTGACTGAATACTTTAGCTAATTCTGGTACTTTACCAGAGGCGATCGACTGCATCGTATCAGATTTCATCGCGACGATCGCTTGGGTTTCAGAAATTGAGATTAACTTCCCAAAGGGTTTAAATAAGTCACGACTCGCGGGTAGAAGCTGCTGTAAGACCTGCTCCCATGTGTTTGAGATATTTTGAGGATCGATCGCTACTTTGGAAGCTGTTGGGGCTACTGGCGCAGGTGTAGAGATCGCTACTCGATCTGGTTGGCTCGGTGGTGGCGCAATTTGCGGGGTGACAGCCGTCGGCGGTGGGGCTGCAATCGTCGCGACTGCAGGCGGCTGAGTGCTGACTGTCAGTAATCCCAAAATAGCAATCTCTAGCCATAATTGGGGCTGAGTACTGTGTTTGAGTTGCACCTCACTGTCTTTGAGATGTTTTTGTCCAGCGAGAATCCAGCTCAGTTGCCAAGTTTGAGCGATTTTAACCAGTTCCGCCCAAGTTTCGCTGGTGAGCGCGACTAAATCGGGACGCTTGGGGGCGGTTTTGGCGATCGTCAAATCGCGGTAACAGCCCGCCAAATTTTGCAGCACAGTCAGAGGTTCTTTACCTCGTTCGAGGATATTGCGCGTGCGATCGAGTAAACTTTCAGGGTCATTGTTGGCGATCGACTGTAAGATATCCAATAAATCTTGTTCTGGTACCGACCCGATCGCATCGTACACTCGATCGGGTGTAATCTCACCACTGAGCAAACTCAACCTGTCGAGTAAACTCTCGGCATCGCGCAAACCACCTTGAGCGATTTGGGCAATTAATTTGACAGATGCAGTCGAAATCTCAATCTGTTCGGTTTTGGCGATATAAGTCAGATGCTTCACCATCGCCTCAACCGCAATTCGCCGATAATCAAATCGCTGACAGCGAGAAATAATCGTCGGTAAAACTCTTTGTGGATCGGTAGTTGCAAGCACGAACACCACCCGATCTGGTGGCTCCTCCAGGGTTTTTAGCAACGAATTGAATGCCGCCGTCGTGAGCATATGACACTCATCGATGATGTACACTTTATAACGACACTGGACAGGAGCATATTGGGCGCGTTCGATAATTTCGCGAATATTATCTACACCCGTATTACTAGCGGCATCAATTTCGGTAATATCTAACGCAGCACCTAGGGCGATCGAACTACAGACATCGCATTTACCACAAGGTTGCGCTGTAGGTACCTGACTAGCAATACAATTAAGAGACTTGGCTAAAATTCGCGCACTAGAAGTTTTGCCCGTCCCCCGTGGGCCTGTAAACAGGTATGCTGGGGCAATCTTCTCCAGTCTAAGTGCATTAGTCAAAGTGGTAGAAATCGCCTCTTGCCCGACCAGATCTGCGAAAGTTTGTGGTCTATATTTATGATGTAGAGGTATATACGCCATCTGCGGGATAAATAGAAAAGAGGTCGAACCGAAAGTAATACCTCTCGATTCTCCAAAGGAGAGGCTTTGCCAACGAGGCTATTTACTAGCACTACCCTCTAAGATACTCTAGATCGAATGTACCTACCTTGCCATCGAGGAATCAGTAAATGTTTAAAAAAATCTGGCAATCATTCGTTAGATGGTTTCGCAAATCATTCGGACGAGGGGCAATTCATGCCAATGAGCGAGTCCCTGCTGCCGAATTACCATCTCTCGATGATACCGATCGAGAATATCTATTTATGCAGTTGCTCGAAGGAGTGGCTCATGGCTGGCAACAACCCCGCGCAATCGGCTTTTTCAACAAAATTAGGCAACGAGTCCGCAAATCAGAATGGCTCGAATGGCTCGATCGATTTGGCAATAATTTAATCGAGGCACCCGTACCTAATTATGAACTAGCTGGGCGGATGGTGCAATTAGGTCAACTCGACTGCGGTGAAATTGGCGATCTAGCTGGAGAATATGGCGTGAAGCTACTCGAACGCCGAGCTGAAGAATTTTCAGGTGAATTGCTACCCATTATGGAGTTTGATGCTTTAGAATCGGCGATTGGTGCAGATCTTCTGAACTACGAACAGTTTGGTGACGTACCGCCAGAACTACTCATTGACAACGATCCGATCTCATCCCCACCAGCACGATCGTTTGGGTATCAACAGGAAGATGAAGATGCCACTTCCGAGACTCGTGAAATTACCCTCGAAGAATTTGCCGCAATGCTGCAAAAAGACCCCGATCTAGTCGCCGAACTAGCCGAACAATTTGGGATTGAAACCACCGATCCACAAGAGATCGTCAATGCCGTGATCGCTCAAATGCAGCAACAAGTACAACAAGTTAGTGGCGATCTCAGTTCGATCCCTGACGAACAAACCACTCCGCCACCACCAACACCCATCTCCGAACTTTCCACTCCCGAACTCACCCCACTCCCCATCCTCCCCACTGCCCCACTCCCCTCCTCCGAACTCCCCCCTCCCCCCCCACCATTACCAAAA
>NZ_JANOJV010000201.1:0-25928 GCF_031418915.1 Chamaesiphon sp. VAR_48_metabat_135_sub
TTATTTTGTTTTTTTCTGGGGGCTTGTGTTTTTGGGGTTTTTTTATTTTTTCTGTTTTTCATGGTTCGTTGTTTTTTTTGGTTTCGGCTTCGCACCCGTCTCTGTAGAACTTAATTAAAATGATTAATAAAGATAAGAATATTTATATAATAGCCATGATGAAAGATTTAGGATTAATCGCGACGATTGAATCACCATCAACCGAACTACAACTAGAAAAATCTTACGATCTGGCAATCATTGGTGCTGGAATTTCATCAGCTTATACTTTAATTCATTATATCTCACTATTAGAACAACGAGCGGCAACTGGTAAAACATATCAGCCCGTGAAAATTATCGTCACAGAAAAGTCGGCTGAGTTTTGGACGGGTATTCCTTATGGGAGTAAATCTGGACGCAACGCCTTATTAATTGCGCCACTAAAAGAATTCATTCCTCAACAACAAGAACGCGAGCATTTTATCGGCTGGCTCAATGAAAATCGCGATCGAGTCTTCGATCCGCAAGCATATAATAAAGGCGAACTTTCGCGCAAATGGCTACAAGCGAATCAAGTTGAGATGGATCTGGGTCTTTGGGACGACTTATTCATTCCGCGACATGTATTTGGCTTGTACCTTAAGCAACGCATGTCTGGCATTTTAGCTACAGCAACTGCGACAGGATTAATCGAGATCGATCTAGTTACATCTGAGGTGTTGGACGTTCGGCGCAGCGAAGATATTTATCGGATCGATCTCGCGCTGGCGGATGCAAGTCATGTCCATTTTTCGGCAAGTAAACTAGTTCTAGCGATCGGTAGTCCCCCAAATGTAGCATTCGAGCAAGCTCGATCTCATGATGCAGAACGCGATATTTGTTACATCGATAATATGTATGAGCCATCATTAGACTTCAATATCGATCGCATCTGTAAATCACTGGCACAGTTCGAGCCTCAATCTCCACGTCAAATCCTGATTGTCGGCTCGAATGCTGGTACTTTAGATACACTTTATAGTCTCAATAACTCTAAAACGCTCACAAACTTAGTAGATAAATTTGTCATAGTTTCACCAAATGCGGCATTCCCCCATCGCATCAATCGCGAGGTTGTTCAAATAAACTATAGCCCAGAGCATCTAATTGATCTAGTAAAATCTGAATCCTTTACTGCTAAACAAATTTTTGCAGCAGTCCAGCAAGATGTCGCAGCGGCTACAGCGCGGAATATCAATATTTCGGACATCTATTTAGACATCTCCAACGTTGTCATGCAGGGCTTAAATCAGCTCAGTTTTAGCGAACAAAAGCAATTTGTGTCTAGATATGCAGTTGAGATTGGTAAATTACAAAGACGTGCGGGTGGCGAATACCTAGATGTAGTTGATGATTCGATCGCTCAAAACAAGCTAGAGTTTCTCAAGGGCAAATTTGTCAAATATTTCCCGCTCCCAACTGGCGGTGCTGGCTGTGAATATATTGATGGTGAAGATGGACAACAAAAAGTCTTCGATGCACCGATTGGCGTAATTATTAACTGTGCTGGATTCCAAGATGTTACGAAATCTTCTTCCGTCTTGATTCAAAACTTGATTCGGCGAGAGATTTGTATCCCCAATGAATCTAATCGCGGCTTTGTTATCGACAAGGATTTTGAAGCTAGCAAAAACTGTTACTTGATGGGACCATTAGTTGCGGGTAATATCGATGGCAATTTTAAAGTTTGGCACGCCGAAAGCTGCCAGCGGATTATTAGTTTATCCCAACATTTGGCGACAGTATTGCTGTCATCAAAATAGATCGAAGTAGCCAATAGTGAATTTAGCCATAGGTAAGGATCGGATCTCCCATATTTAGGGAAGATCCGATCCTTATAAGTTGCAGACTTCCGGCACCTCGATCGAATCGCAAAGCTTTGCCTTTAATATTCGATCGAATCTCACCTTTTTCGTAGACAATATTTCCATTAACGATCGTGTAAACCGGATAACCCGTGAGATTCCAGCCTTCAAGGGGACTCCAACCGCATTTACTGACGATATCTTTGCGTTCTACTGGATGATAATTTTCGATATCTACTAATACTAAATCCGCATTGTATCCGATGGTGATCGAGCCTTTATTGGGAAGATGATCAGCTTTGACGACAGCCGTAGACATCCAATTTGAAACTTGCTCGATCGAACATTTTCCGGCTACTGCTTGGGTTAACATGACCGGAAGAGCTGTTTCGACTCCAGGCATTCCTGAAGGTGTATTGGGATAACCTTTGGCTTTTTCTGCGAGGGTGTATGGCGCGCGATCTGTCGCGATAAAATCGATCGTGCCATCTAATCAGCCTGCCCACAATACATCATTATCATGAAGAATGTCACCCCACCTTTGGCACAAGCATGACTGGCGGTTGTCAGATCCTCTTTATGTTCCAACCCTGGCTCCCGAAAATGGACTTGCGGATCGATCTATGACACCGGGCAACAAAACCAACCCAGTTGCGTCAATCTCTCTAGTTACCTCCGTCGCGGTAATACTAGCGGAAATTTCGATGATGCGTTCGTCTCTCACCAAGACATCGCCAATTAACCATTCACCCAGCCAGTAGGATGCGAGCATGACGGATTAGCAAAGAATTTACGTTCATACTCGATCGTTCAAATTAAAGGTGATAATAATCTAATGGACAAAATAACTTTTTGAAGATCGCCACGACAATTTAGCAACCCTAGATCTGCTCCAATGTTTTTTGCCTATTTGGATCGGATCTTACATTCCGAGCAATCCGTTTTTTGAGAGATCGATCGTGTAGCTTATAAATAGGGTCGATGCTCATCGAGAAAATTTCTGGGCAACGATATCACCAACACTCAATCGAGACTACTCTCAAATCGAACATATTTACCTACTTTATCTTCTTCTTTAATCGGTTTTATGGATTACGAACAACCTGAATCTCAACTAGCATCTGAAACCACTCCAGCACCTAAGGTGGAAAATCCGTGGATCGAAACTCTCAAAACCATTGGATTAAGTGCTTTCTTGGCGTTTGGGATTCGGAGTTTTGTGGCTGAAGCCCGATTCATTCCGTCTGGCTCGATGTTGCCGACATTACAAATCGACGATCGATTAATTATTGATAAAATTAGCTATCGTTTTACCAATCCCGTGCGGGGCGATATTGTCGTCTTCAATCCTACCGCCCAACTCGAAAAAGAAAAATTCAAAGATGCCTTTATCAAACGGGTAATCGGCTTACCTGGAGATCGCATTGATGTCAAAAGCGGTAAAGTTTATATCAATGGCAAAGTTCTGTCTGAAAAGTATCTCGATGAAGCTCCTCAATACAACTGGAGTAGTACTGAATTAACGCCTGATGGGATCGTACCTGAAGGTCATTATCTCGTACTGGGTGACAATCGCAATAATAGCTACGATAGTCACTATTGGGGCTTTGTACCTAAGGATAAAATAGTCGGTAAGGCAACGGTTAGATTTTGGCCAATCAACCGCGCAGGTGGCATCGATCCACAACCAGATTATCAGTAAAAAATTTCATCTACATAACAAAACTCAGGAATCTAAATCCCGTTCTTTGAGGTAGATTGTGTTTATTGCACTTTTCGCCTTCAACTTTCTACCATCTTCGCCGAAATCCAACCAGTAGTAGCAAAGACACGTTGATTAGAAACTGTAATTGCTTGGGAGATTTTCAACCAACCGTTGGTATATCCCGCCACATAGACGGTAATAATACCAGCCCAGTCGAACTTCCAACAAAGATAGTAATGTGCATTGATGCGCTCGATTAACGTTTTTTTGATTTTGACTGCTTACGACGTGTTTCGGAACTAGAAATTGGTTCACCTTTAGTTGTCTGCTTTGATATTGATTCCACTTTCACAACTGGTGCTACTTCGGCAACTGGGGCCACTTCTGCCACTGGTGCCACTTCGGTAACTGATTCAATACGGGTGGCTGGATTGGTTAACATTGTGACATTCAAAACTTTTCCACCCCGTTTTCCGATGTTGTGGATTGTTTTTGCTAGAACAGAATAGGATGCTTTGATTGTATAGGTGCTACTCCGCAACATAGCCTGATGAGGGCCACCCTTAACTTCGATCGCATACATGCGACCAGTATCAACACTCAAGTTAGAAACATTAGTCATTGTCATAATTTTAATCTCAACAAGCAACTGAATTTAACAACTAAGCTGTCGCAGATTCAAATCATATATTTTGAAGCTATAAATCTCACCATAAAATTCCCTTATCCTCTAACCTCCTCCTCAGAAGAGTTGAGATTAGGGTGGATCGACCCCTCTTGCTCGTGCCGTAATTATGATTCAATTTAACTGCGTGCAGCTCATTAAATCCATCAGGATAAAACTGAGCAAAGAGCTTTAGCTCTGACTCATTACTCAGTTTACTATCATTAAGTATCATTCGATCCCCAGGTTTGCGATCGGGCATGGGGATCGAATCGACATCAGGCCGGAATTGTTCCTCTAACTTGGTTTCGATGATATCCACTCCCCTCAATGTGAATTCATTGATTACTCTGTGAAGGATTTTAATTGGGTAATCAGATGGTCGAAATAAGGAATGACGATTGAGTGTTGACTGGGATCGATGCGTTTTAAACTAGCTGTCTTAATTCCTGTGAGTCCGACAGTCATCGCATCGAGGGGGACTTGTAATTCTTGATAGAGAAGGCGCATATTTTGCAACCCTTCGACACTAGTATACCGATCGTAACCGCCAGCAATACCGTAGGTGATAGGGCGCAGATAGTGCCAAAAGTCGCGCCAACAAGCTTCCGCACGTTCGGGGGGATAGAGTCCGCCACCTGGTTCGGCGATATGCGGAAATTGGGCGAAGACTTCGGCTCTGGCTTCATCGATGATTTCGACGACTCGATCGCGTAATAATTGGGCGATCGGGATTAAGCTAGAAGTCTGGGGTGAAAGTGCCGAAATTTTGGTATATTCTTCGTCGGTGAGGTACACTCTCGCATCTTCGGCGGCTTGGAAGATCGCGATGCTAGCAGCCGGATGAGACTCCCAGCTAGCAAAACTAACAATTCTGGCTCTAGCAATCAGTTCTTTAATTCGATCTGTCAGCATTAGAATTTGTAGATACAGGTTAGATCCTATGCAGATATAGGGATGGTCAAGTTTATTATATCTGCACGGCTTAACTAATCTGTCACCACATAACTCGATCGAAACATTGGAGTTCCTTTGGGCTGTTTGCTAGCAAAATTAAATAAATCTGCAAGCTGCGTCAACTGCAACCGCAGCGGCCTTTTCTGAGCATCCGCCAACCATCTCAAATCTGGTAATTGAGTAAATACCCCCGCCCATAAATAATTAGTACCGACAGTTATCGGTTGTAAGAACTCAAAAGTTGACGGTGGATATTGAGGTAATCGTTGAATTTTGCCAGTCAGTAAAGGATTTGCCATCAACGGAGAGGGACACAGCAACACGATATTTTCGAGCGCATCTTGCTCCAACAAGATCAAATAACCTGGTGTTCCCCAAGGTATTTCTAATAATACCGATGTCCGACTGGCGATCGACTGTTGAAATTTATCCGATCCAACTCCATCCCACAGGCTAGAATCTGGAATATGCTCTGGTAATACGATCCCAAATCGATCGGACGCGTCCGTCGCCATTCCCCATAACATTCCCCACTGAGTCTCTAGATCCCGCTCGAACCATTCAATGTCGTTGAAGAAATCTTCTCTGTACACCTTCAATCCTTTGAAAATCGAGTCCCAGGTCATTCGATCTAGTCTGTCGCCCTTTAAAGCCTTTCTAGCCAGCGGTTCGCCATGCAGATCGCGAACTCTCGATAGTAACTGTTTCGCAGTATTAATTTTGCGAGTTTTCAGCATCGTTAGCCACTTGGCTCTCGCCACTGCGGACATCTCGATGGCTTGAGCAGATCGATCGGAATTAGTAGTTTGCATATTATTTTGATTTTAACATTCCTCGATCAATTTACTATGAGTCCCTTAGTGCTTTGCTTTACCCACCTGGGGATTAGCCTGTTTTAAAAAAGCCCACACTAGACTTTGAGAGTTAGTGCAGGCTTTTTTAATTATCGACCCTGGTAAAATTCCAGAGTATCACTTTCAACTTTCTGTCTTGTCGCGCTGTCTTGTCGTTTTTTTATTCGGGGGGAACCCCCGAATAAAAACGCCGCTGAACTGTCGGGTTTCCAGACAAGCTCGCGCCGCAACTTTCAACTAAACTAGGCGATTGCTGCCATTTTGACATCGTTGTTGGCAAGTAAATCCTGAAGTTCTTCGGAATCGACAGTTTCTTTATCAACCAACATATTTGCTAATTTGTCCAAAACATGCTTGTTGCCTAATAAAACATCTTTAGCACGACGGTAAGCTTCCGCGACTAACAGACTGACTTCATCGTCGATGACCGCAGCAGTTTCTTCGGAGAAATCCCGTTCGGAAGCGATATCGCGACCCAGGAACATGTTACCTTGTTGACGACCGAGAGCAACGGGGCCGAGTTTCTCACTCATTCCATAGCGCATCACCATTTGACGAGCCACGCGAGCGACTTGTTGTAGGTCACTGGATGCACCAGTAGTAACTTCTTCTTCACCAAAGATGATTTCTTCGGCAATCCGACCGCCGAGGGCGACAGCCATTTGGTTTTGGAGGTAGGAGCGGCTATATAGACCAGACTCCATCCGATCTTCACTAGGTGTAAACCAAGTTAGACCGCCAGCTTGTCCGCGTGGGATAATGCTAATCTTCTGTACGGGGTCGTAGTCGGGCATCAAGGCACCAACTAGCGCGTGACCTGCTTCATGGTAAGCAACGAGGGTTTTGCGCTTCTCGCTCATCACGCGGTCTTTCTTCTCGGGTCCTGCTAATACGCGATCGATCGCATCGTTAACTTCATCCATCGAGATTTCAGTCAAACTGCGGCGGGCGGCAAGAATTGCCGATTCATTTAAGAGGTTGGCCAGATCCGCACCTGTGAAGCCAGGAGTCCGGCGGGAAATGCGTTCGAGATCGACATCTTTTGCTAGTGTTTTACCACGAGCATGAACGTGGAGGATTTCCAGACGACCAGCGTAATCAGGACGATCTACTACAACTTGGCGATCGAATCGACCTGGGCGTAGGAGTGCGGAATCCAATACATCAGGACGGTTGGTCGCGGCGATAATAATAATCCCCGTATTCCCCTCAAATCCGTCCATCTCGGTCAGTAATTGGTTGAGAGTTTGTTCCCGCTCGTCGTTACCACCACCTAAGCCTGCGCCCCGTTGACGACCCACTGCGTCGATCTCGTCGATAAAGACGATACAAGGTGCTTGAGCTTTGGCTTGCTCGAATAAGTCGCGGACGCGGGATGCACCCACACCGACGAACATTTCGACGAATTCCGAACCAGAGATACTGAAGAATGGTACGCCAGCTTCACCTGCAACTGCCCGAGCGAGCAGGGTTTTACCAGTACCAGGAGGGCCAACTAACAAGACACCTTTAGGAATTTTCGCACCAAGTGCGGTAAAGCGATCGGCATTTTTGAGGAAGTCTACAACTTCATTCAACTCCAATTTAGCTTGCTCGATTCCCGCTACATCCCCAAAGGTAATTTGGGTTTGGGGTTCCATTTGGACTCGGGCTTTAGATTTGCCAAAGTTCATTGCTTGGTTGCCTGGGCCACTTTGAGCGCGGCGGAGCAGGAGAAATAAACCGACTAGTAATAAGACTGGGAAGAACAAGCTGCTCAACACCCGGAACCAGACACTCTCATCATTCTGGGGCAAAACGTAAATATTTCCCTTGACATTATCTGTGAGGATACTAATGAGTTGATTGTCGTTGGGAGGTAAGTTGACATTCATTTTTGTACCATCTTTAGCTTGCACTTGCGCTCTGCTACGATCGGCACTCAAACCTACATTCTCGATATCACCTCGCTTGACCTCTTGGATAAACTGACTGTATTTCAGTGTTTTTTGAGCTGGGGCTGGTGTAGGTAAAAATGAAGTTGCTAGGGCGATCGCCACAACCGCCAACAGGACATACAGTCCAGCATTTCTCCACCGCTTATTATTCACTCTAATTGTTCTCCTAATATAAGTATTGATGACTGCTAACTCTTGACAGTGACCGATCTCAACCTTCTACTAACTGTCGGTTAGTACAGTCTACGCGATCTGCTTGGTACGCTAAATTTGATATATTTTATCTCTGTATTAACTTATGTTAACCTTTCTCTCATTTTATTGATAGGGTGTTTTCAATAAATTTTAGTTGCTAACCACTTCATCATCTGGTCTGTGGCCCCGTCTTCTAGTTTACCCAAGGGATTGAGCACAGTATTAATCGAAATCGGGTGGATTACCGAATTAGTCGCCGACGAGGGTGGTAATTTTTTCTCGTTTGGAGGTGCTTTTTCTAAAAATGCGCTTGCCAAGCCAATTATTACAACTATTAAGACGATCGAGAGTATAGCCTTACTTAGTCGATTGTCATACACGTCGATATCCTCCTAGATCGATACTCCCCATAAACTAATAACTTCCGACATAGCTGGATGTTGAGCCTGATACTTTAGAGTACCCATAGTCGCGATAACAGTATGAATCGGGATGAAGTAGACTACCGAATTACTATAGCCGATCGAGTCCAATTCTGTTACCCATTCTGCTTTCCACTCGATTTCAGATACTGACTGATTTTCCTGTTTGAGTCGGGAGAGGATTTGCGATCGAGCGATTCCTGGTAAAATTCCAGCACTCAGGGGCGGTGTATACCAGCAGCCATCGCGATAACCCCAGAGATTTCCGGTAGTAGTTTCGAGCCAGTCGCCGCGATCGTTTGTTAAGATCGCTTCTTGAATATTATTGTTGCGCGCTTGTTGCAGAGCTAACCAGGGCGCGAGATAGTTACCTGTTTTGTGTTGGGGGATCGATCGAGTGAATTGTTGGTCTGCAATAATGACAGTAACGCCTTCCTGTTGCCAAGTCGCTAAATTAGGTGGTAAATCTCGTCCAGTAATTAATTCTCTTCCGTCGGGAAAGATTGTAATTCGCAGTACTGGAAACTCTGGTGTCAGACATTCTACACCCGATCGGACTCGCTCCCAATCAGGTTGACACCAGTTTAAATCCTCGATCGAACATCGTAGTCGATCGCCGTGAAGATCTATCAGATCCCCGACTGCTTGGAAAAGTCGAGGATCTCGTCTCACAAGTCTATTGGTTCTGAAGGTAGTAAAAACTGTCGCCCCATATAATAAACCAGGATCGTTAATATCTAACTCGATAGTTTGAGACTCGATCGATTCTCCACAGTACCAATACATAAATTAGCGAGTGCTTATCAGGAGATGTAATTATCGGCGTTGCTGAATTAGAGTATCAAAACTACTACTTAGCGAACCAAATCTGGAATCGATGGGGAATTAGCATTTAATTTTTGCTCCCAAGCTAATGCAGTACGTACGATCGTATCGAGATCGTTAAATCGCGGTTTCCATCCGAGAATTTCGGTAATCCGTTCGCTAGCAGCAATCACACACGCTGGATCTCCAGCTCGGCGTTCGGCTTCGATAACCAGGAAATCGACACCAGAGATCTCTTTGACTTTTTCGATCACTTCACGGACACTATAGCCCTGTCCGTAGCCACAATTTAAAATTTGACTGGGACTATCGCTATTAAGATAGGTGAGAGCATCAACGTGCGCTCTGGCGAGATCGTCAACATGGATATAGTCACGAATTCCCGTTCCATCTGGGGTATCAAAATCAGTCCCAAAGATGCCAGCGTTCGGGCGTTGACCTAAAGCAGCATCACAGGCTACTTTGATCAGATGAGTGGCTTTTTTGCCAGATTGTCCCAATCTACCACCAACTTCGGCACCTGCAACGTTAAAATACCGCAGAATGATATATCTGAGATCGGATGCGTGGGCATAGTCCCTAATTAAGCGTTCGCTCATTAGCTTAGAACTACCGTAGGGATTGAGTGGTTGAGGAATGGTGTCTTCGGTAATTGGGTTGACATCTGGTTGTCCGTAGACAGCCGCAGTACTGGAAAAGATAAATTTGTTTACGCCAAATTGCTGACAACAGTGGAGTAGATTTAAAGTGTTGGCGGTATTGTTGCTGTAGTATTCTAGTGGTTTGACGATCGATTCGGGGACAGAAATACTTGCAGCAAAATGCAAAACTGCGTCAAAATTTGATTCGGCAAAGACTCTAGCTAGCTGCTGTCGATCGGCTAGGTCGCCCTGGATTAGCCTACCATAAGTTATCGCACTGGCAGTTCCGGTAGAGAGATTGTCGTAGACAACAATATCGTATCCAGCTTCACCTAGTTGTTTGATGGTGTGAGAACCTATATAACCAGCACCACCTGTGACCAAAATTTGCTTTTTCATCGGGTCGGATCGTATATATTTAGCTTAAATAATACTCAGTTGTTACACTGACCCGAATAGCTTAACATTCATGACTCAAAACTACTTCCATCGTTTGGCTAATAATTGTTCCTCCAAAGCAGCAATGCGATTATAAGCAGCAGTTAATTGCGCGGTAAGTCTTTGGATCTGAATTTGAGGAGCCAAATCTTGCTCTTTAATCTGATGGTGACTAATTTCTGCACCACTACTATCGATCAAAACATCCTGTTGGGCAATGACCCATTCGGCTGTATCATGGCGATAGTTGGAACCGCTGGGCAGATCTGCATAGCCATTATTCCGATAGCTAATGCCATTTTGACGGACTTGACGTGCATCGTTACCATTACCACGCTGCAAATCATCACGGTTGAGGGGATGTTTGATTGATGTTTCCTCCCCACCAATTAGTTGACTGTCTAGATCTCGATCCTCTAGTAGATCTGCTGTGTCTGGAGGTAGACTTGCGCCAACGCGAACGAGAATCTGGTGAACTCGATCGACTTTACGTGTCAATGTACTAATCTGTTGTTGAATTGATTCCATCTTGTACTCTAAAATAGCTTTGCCTCATCTTAGGTAATAAATCAAAATTTGTTGAGTTAGTGCTGAATCATTTAACTTTTGCAACCATTTTATGGTATAAATTAACGGTCGCGTTCAGCTATATTTCCCTTGTTTAATTTCCGACGACGCATTCTGGCAGAAACGGTGGCTCGATCGACAGGAAAACCCGCAACTGGCACTTCTTGATATTGGCGTTCTGCTTCTAATTTTTTTAATTCGGTGTAATCAACCCACTGAATGCAGTTAACCGGACAAGTTTCGATCGCTTCTTGAATCGTATCTTCGATATCGCCATCTTGACGGACTACTCTAGCTCTACCATGATCTGGCTCGATAAAGAAAGTATTGCGGGCGGTATGAGCGCAGTGACGACAACCAATACAAATCAGTTCGTCTACATAGACACCTTTTTGTCGCCATACCCCACCCAGTTCCGGCTCGAAACCAGATCGATCTTCTGCATCACGCAGGAAACCGCCTAATTCTGGCTCGAATCCAGATTGGTTATTATCTAATTGTGGGGTAAAGTCAGACATAGTTACGCGCTCCAGCGTTGGACGACTAGCTTAATCGAACCATCTTGTTGGTTGCGTTCTTCGGCTACTTGAAAACCTTGCTTGGTGGCTTCAGTCAGGACGGTATGATAAGCATAACGTTGTGTAACTTGACTGAGGAATCGATCGACAGACCAATTTTGCTCCCAGAATTGCAGGTCGGCAACTAGTTCATATTCATTATTACCATTACTGCTAAAGCCGATATCATAACCATTAGCCTGCTCGATGACGACTGCGGCTGTGCGAGTGTCGCCCCGATAACCCCGCACAGGTTGAGGTCCAGTTTTCCAATCGATGCCTAGATCTGTTAATGCGGCGGTGAGGGATTCTACGTTGCGAATCTTGGTCTTGATATTGCTAAAGTGTGACATGTGGATTAACTGATAATTAATAATTGATAGTTGATAATTAACAAGCAATTAGATCGTGGATTGAGCACAATCGATCTAGTAATTGTTAGCTTTCGCTGACATGTTCTAGTTACCAAGTGGCTTGAGTGGTGGCGGTGGCGGTTAGTTCGAGGTTGTGGGCGAAATATTCCGCAGTTTGGGTTTGACTAACTACATCACCTAGTTCGGATTCGATCGCTGCTGTCACTACAGTACATGAATGACCTACTACACCAGTGACTTTTTCCTGTACTCGGCCATCGGGATAGATGATAAACTCTAGTGTCTCCATGCTCATTGGTGATAGAAGTCCTCTGGTTGATGGGTAGTCGATTTTATACTTGGTAAAAGTTATTATTTAGTGGGTTTCTTACTCGCATTATAAGAAAGTTTCTCCTGACTGAGCAGCTACTTCAAGTTTTGTAAAGTTCGATCGCGATTCAGCCCCACCAGAACTTTATCCATACCATATCGTCTCCACCAGTCTAGCTAAATCCTCAGCTTGCTGTCGAGAATTTTCGACATCTCTACCAACGAGCATCGTCACATGACCGAGTTTACGTCCGATTCTAGACTGTTTCTCGTACCAATGAACATGAGCATTTGGGATCGACGATAGTTGCTGGCGTTTGGCTAGACAGTCGCTCTGGCTATCTTCATAACCCAGTAAATTCACCATTACAGCACCACCGCAGGTAAGTTCGGTACTCCCCAGTGGTAAACCAGCAACAGCCCGAATCAGTTGACTGAATTGAGAAGTAGCACAGGCTTCAATGGTGAGATGTCCAGAGTTGTGGGTGCGCGGAGCAATCTCGTTTACCAATACTCGTCCATCACGAGTCGCAAATAACTCGATCCCAAATACGCCGATCGCGTCTAGACTAATTACTAACTTAGACGCGATCGATCTACAGGTCTCAACGATCGCATCTGGTAAATCATTGACTGTAAATACCCGCCGACAGATTTGGTCTTCTTGTTGAGTTTCCAGGATCGGATAGATAATTACTTCACCATTGGCACCTCTAGCCGCGATCGTGGCTAGCTCTCGATCGAAATCGATAAATTCCTCAATTAGAAATGACGTGTCTGGATAGCGATGATAGAGGTGTTCTAGAGCAGGTTTATCTTTGGTAATAAATGTCCCCTGTCCGTCATAACCATTGCGTCTGGCTTTAACAACGACAGGAAATTCAAACCCTGGTGGTAATTCTGGCTGTACGAGGAGATCGAATTTAGGAACGGGTAAAGCCAAATCCCGTAGATAGCAGCGTTGAGTATATTTATCCAATAGCGGAGCTAGAGATTTTAAGGGTGGAAGGAAAACCGCATCGATTTTGTCCAGCCCATCTAAATCGACGAACTCATTTTCAAAGGTAATCACGTCGCACTTAGTCGCCAGTATTGCTGTGGCGGAGACATCATCTACTGCCGCGAATACCGTTTCCGCCGCCAATCCGACGGCGACATCTGTCGAGTGAGGAGTCTGTACGACCAATTCTATCCCCAATTCTTGGGCAGCACTAGCCATCATCCACGCTAGTTGTCCGCCACCAATTACACCAATTCGTTTCATTTCAATTCTCAAGCTAACTCAACTTACACCCTTAGTGGGCGGGTTTCCAGCTAAATCTCTAGCTTCGTTTTAGTTAGTACTATCAACCCGCACCTAAAAGATCCCAACTTACTTGCATTCGAGGGAATCGCGAGTCGATACACCTGTTTTGGGATTCACACCAGTGGCAATTTTGCAGAGTTCTTGCTGTTCGACCTTACCTAGAATCGCACTGGAAAAATCTGCGCCTGCAATCTTGACATTCTTAAAGGTCGATCGTAACATCATTGCCTCGACGAAAACCGCGTCACTCAAGTCTGCATCCACAAATCGAACTTGATCCAATAAACCCTGAGTCACATTTGTGCCGTGGAAATTTGTACCCTTCAAGATTGCCGAACTGATCACTACGCCTGTGAGGTCGGCACCAGTAAAATTGGTATTATCTAATTTACAGGTCGTAAACTCGGCTGTCTGTAAATTTTTCCCCGAAAAATCTTTGCCAGTGAGGTTGTCGTTAGTAAATGAGAGCTGTGGCTTATACTGAGACGTTCCCCCAGCCGCGATCGCATAACCGGGAAAGAAGATTAAAATCGAAGCAAACAATAAGGCAATAATAGTAGGCATATTTTCCAGTGAGCAGTTAGCCGCGATTTAGCAGAGCCAATACTGCTTGTCAGCGCAGCGGCTCCAACATAGAAACGCTGAGAGGATTTAATCAGGAGCAGTTTGTTTTGGACTAATTTTACAATCCTTAACATTGATAGTTTATCAGAAAATTCCCGATCGCCACAAAACCCTCTAACTTCAGCTAGAAACGAGTGCTGCAATGGCAACTCGATTTTGGATTATGCTCCAATGTTAATCTAGTGGCTAAACTCAGTTAACAGTTGACCTTTATCAGCAACATTGATATAATCACAACATAGTATTTATATACTGTATTGCTACTGCCTCTCCAAGTTTTTGCCTTATTGTTTTGCTTGGTGCAACACAATAAGAGAGTAGACATTCACACTGCGAATGTTACTTGTCCCTCAATACCTAATTTTTACTTATGAATAGTTGCATTTTAATGGCGGAGATTATCAAAAATCCCGAACTACGTTACACTGCCGATAATCAGATGGCTGTAGCTGATATGTTCGTACAGTTTGCGCCACCATTAGGAAGTCGTCCCGATGATACACACCCTACCATTGAAGTTGTTGGATGGGGTAATTTAGCAACAGAAATCAAGGAAAATTATAAACAAGGAGATCGAGTGACGATCGAAGGTCGCTTGGAAATGACCACATTCGAGCAGGATGGCTATAAAGAAAAACGTGCCAAGCTAGTCGCCAGTCGCATCTATCATATCGCGACGGTGGATACTCTTACAGCTACACCGATGGGCAGCTCGACGGCACCTAGTTCTCCGCCAGCTAGTAGTCGCACTACTAATACTAAGGCTCCCCTCACTAATGAGCCGCCAGCCTTTGATGCTGATGAAGATAAAATTCCTTTTTAGAACGTCGCCATAGCCTGAATCTTAGATGGTGGGAACTTCTATTGCGAGTAGGGGTAATTTATGAATTACCTCTACTATAATTTTCCATGACAAATTTCAGATAAAAGCCGTTCGATAGTCGCTACTAATTCTAGTCGATCGCGTGTAATCAATTCATAGATGAGCCGTCCGCTAAAGTCCCCCTCGTAAACTACTACGCAATAATTGCCATCTACTAAATCGCCGTCTGGATACCACCCCACATCGAGAAGACGATCTGCTCGATCGTTGTTCATTTGTAGCATATCTTCTTTGAATAGATCCGACGGAATTCGATCGGGAAATAGTTCTGGTAGAGGATCGATTTCAAATAATCCATTATAGGAAACATCCCATCCTGCGGGAATTCGCAGTGGTTGCAGGGGAATTTGGACCATTTGATTAGGGGCGAGAGGTGTTGAATAAGTAATGAGTTCGTTTTTGAGACATCGTTAGCGATCGATCGTTATTCATCTGGGAAATGCCCGCGATTTTCAACTATCGATTGAGCCATTCCTAATTCTAGAGCTGCAACCAATCCAGGTAAAGTATATTCAGTCGCTTCGATATCCACCTTACCTAATAACGATCGACAGGTAGCTGAAGTTTGAGGGCCGATCGAGGCAATACAGACCAGATCTTGCCAACCTGATGGTAGACTGGTACCGATTAATTGACAGAAATATTTGACAGTTTTGGAACTGGCGAAGGTGATAATATCTACCTGCTGCTGTTGCAGTGAGATTAATACGGTGGGATCGATCGAGGGTGGACATTGAGATTGATAAGCAGCTACTTCGACGACTGTCGCCCCTAAATTAGTAAATTCTTGGATTAAAACTTCCCTGCCACCTGTCTCGACGCGCGGGAATAAAATTCTTTGTCCGCTGGGAGATACAGGGAAATTATTGACTAAAACATCAGCAACAAAATCGGGCGGGATAAAGTCGGGGACAATTCCATGCGGTTGGAGCGATTGGGCTGTTTTTTTACCGACTACAGCTATTTTAACCCCTGCGAGAGCGCGACTATCCTTACCCGCATGGTAGAGTCGGGCGAAGAAAGCATCTACACCGTTGGTAGAGGTGAGAACCAACCAATTAAAATCGCTCAATCTATCGATCTCTCGATCGAGATCCTGCCAACTACTCGGCGGGACGATTTCTAAAGTGGGCATTTCTAGCACCTGTGCGCCACGCGATCGCAACATTTGACTAAATTCACTTGCTTGTCCAGCAGCACGGGTCACAAGGATATTCTTGCCGGCAAGGAGAGTAGCTTTGGGCTGCTCCTGCAACATTAAATTATCCGTAATTGGGGAACTTGACACGCCACACTTTAAATATGCTCGCAATCTCACAACTTCGCCGACGATGATTACGGCTGGTGATAGTTCGATGCCTGCTGTTGCCGCTACTATTTGACCTAAATCTGACACCCAGACTTGTTGTTGTGGCGTTCCCGCCCAGCGAATCACCGCGATCGGCGTATTTGCAGATCGATCGTGTTTTAATAGTTGAGCGACTACTTCTGCTAATTGTCTAGCTCCCATTAAAATTACCACCGTCGGCATCCGCGCCAACGCATCCCAGTCGAGATCGTCGGGGAGATGAGCAGTAATTACCACAAACCCGCGACTCAAGACTGGATCTGTGAGTGGAATGCAAGCCAGCAAAGGCGCGACGAGGGCGGTAGACAAGCCTGGTACTACCTCATACTCGCAGTTCGCCGCCATCAGCGCATCGATTTCGGCAGTTACCCGCCCAAAGATAAATGGATCGCCACTTTTGAGCCGAACTATAGTGCGTCCAGTTTGGGCGTATTCCACCAACAACAGATCGATCTCCGCTTGGAGCATACTCGGTTTGCCGCCCCGCTTACCTACATTGACGAGCACACAGGCACTAGGCACTAAACTTAATAAAGCCCGATCGACCAACGCATCATAAATTAATACTTCCGCTTGGGTGAGAATTTGTTGCGCCCGAACGGTCAGATAAGAGATATCACCTGGCCCCGCACCCACAATATATACTTTGCTCATCTGCCTAACCCCTAACGCCTAACTAGGGATAAACCTATCACACTATCACAAATTGTCGATCGGACTCGCCAATAATGGCAAATTAGTGTAACAATATAATGTGATTCCCCGTTGGCGATCGGTCATACCGATAACATCAACAAACACTGTGGACAGCACAGCTTGCGATCGTCGGATTTCCCGACAGAGGAAGCAACATCGTCGAGACAGCGATTATCCCAGGGGAGAGGCTGCGCCAAGGAGTTGGTTAACAACAAATTGGGGTAAGTCACCAGCATTATTAGCATCGCTACGGTGCGAGGAAACCACTACCAGGTAATAGCTTTCATCAATATATAAATTTCTAATCAAAAAATTAGCATTGTGTAGATAACTATATGGTCTTGCCAACAAGTCATAAATCTAGACGCTCGATCGGTTTTATAAATAAGGACATAGTGGATGAGCAACGGCAAAGTCAGAATTTACGAATTGTCAAAGGAATTGAATTTGGAAAACAAGGATTTATTGGGGATCTGTGAAGACTTAAATATTGTGGTCAAAAGCCACAGTAGCAGCATTTCAGAAGCAGAATCAGAACAGATTACGCGCATCGCTAACGAAAAATTTCCCGATCGACACAACAAGCCACCTCGTCAGATCTCGACTGAGAAAGTAGAGGCTCCTGCTGCTGCGCCTAAAAGCGATCCTCCTAAATCGCCAGCCCGCGATGCTTCTGCTCCGATGGCTACCAGTCAAAAAGCACCTCAGCGACCCACCGAACCCAAAGCCCGAATTTTGCAGATCGAGCACAAAGGGGACAGTCAGACCAAGCCATCGCTGATGCCTCAACCACCTTCAGCAGCACAGCCACCACTAAAACAGCCATCACCACAGTCGCCAACGGCTAGTCGTCCAGTCGTGCGTCCCACCGTGGGTGAAGGTGCTAGTGTAATTCGTCGCGCTGACAGCACTGCCGAAGGCGGCGGCACACCTCGCGTTGCCAGAGCAGCCAGCCCAGTTGCTCCCCCAGCCCCAAAACCACAATTATCCGGTCCTCCAGCTCGTCCGAACGGCTCGGACAACTCGCCAGTAGATTCAACCAATAGTGGTTTAGGCGGCAACTCAGCTCCCGTTGCCAGAGCCGCAGCTCCTAGCAAACCCATTCCCAAATCACAACTAGTCAAGAACGAACCTAGCAACAGACCCGCAGTTGGTGCGCCAGATCGCGCCCCTGGTACTGGAGTCGTTCGCCGACCCGTCGCTAAAGCGGAAAACGCCGCTCCACCATTAAATCGTCCGCCAGCACGGATCGTTCAAATTAAACCCCAAGGTAGCGGTCCCACCCGACCTGGTGCCCCAAGTAAAGATGGTGCTACCGACAAAGATGATAATACACCGACCCCGATCGATCTCGAACTCAAACGGCCACCACTAAGAAAGCCGATCAACAAAGGCAAGGGCTGGAGTAAAGAAGAGGAAGAAATTGAAACCGCTAAGGCGAAAGTTCCAGCGAAAGGTAAGCGGGTCAAAACAGTCGTCATCGATGATGATGATGATGACGACGATCTAGATGGTAACAATAACGAGACAGAGACGATCGTCAGTCTGTCGATTGCCAGACCTGCCAAACAGAAAATTGGTACTGGCGGCGGAGTCAGAGCAGCAGCGGTGCCGGCCCAGCGCAAGAAACCTGTAATGAAGGACGATCGGCAGGCCAAAGAACGCAATAGTAATAATAATAAACGGGAACAGAAAAATACCGTTGAAAAGCCCGAATCGATTACTTTGATGGGCAGTATTACCGTTCGTGATTTAGCTGAAATGCTGATCGTACCAGAGACTGAAATCGTCAAGCAGCTCTTCTTTAAAGGGATTGCCATCAGCGTTACCCAGATTCTCGACGCAGGTACCGCGACGATGGTTGCTGAAGAAATGGGTGTCGAGGTCATTACTGGGGTCGAACAGGCTGCCGCGACGAAAGTGACCGAGATGCTCGATATCGGTGACTTTGACTTGCTCCAACGCCGTCCGCCAGTGGTGACGATTATGGGTCACGTCGATCATGGTAAAACTACTTTACTCGATGCGATCCGATCGACTAAAGTAGCACAGGGAGAAGCAGGGGGAATTACCCAGCATATCGGTGCCTACCACGTTGACATGGAACATGAAGGAAAAACCCAACAGGTGGTCTTCCTCGATACGCCAGGTCACGAAGCCTTCACCGCCATGCGAGCGCGGGGTGCGCGGGTCACAGACATCGCCATCTTGGTCGTTGCGGCTGATGATGGTGTCCGTCCCCAAACCATTGAAGCAATTCGCCACGCTCAAGCCGCCGAAGTACCGATTATCGTTGCTATCAACAAGATCGACAAACAAGGTGCCAACGCCAGTCGCGTTAAGCAGGAATTAATTGCTTTCAATCTACAATCGGAAGATCTCGGTGGTGACACCATCATGGTCGAAGTCAGTGCGTTGAAAGGTGAAAATCTCGATACTCTACTCGAAATGATTCTGCTAGTCGCAGATGTCGAAGATCTCCAAGCCAATCCAGACAGAACTGCTCGTGGTACGGTAATTGAAGCTCACCTCGACAAAGCGAAAGGCCCTGTTGCTACGCTCCTAGTCCAAAACGGTACCCTCCGCGTTGGTGAAACTCTCGTCGCTGGACACGTATTTGGTAAAGTTCGGGCGATGGTAGACGACCGTTTAGCCCGTGTGGAAGCTGCTGGACCATCTTTCGCCGTCGAAGTCCTCGGCTTAAGCGATGTTCCGCAAGCTGGTGATGAGTTTGAAGTCTTCATCGAGAAAGAAGCTCGCGCCCTTGCTGATGTCCGTTCTGCCGAACGCCGTCAATCGCGACTACAACAGATGATGGCATCTCGTCGGGTGACGCTCAATAGCTTGTCTGCCAAGGCACAAGAAGGCGAACTCAAAGAACTCAATCTGATTCTCAAAGCTGACGTTCAAGGTTCCGTCGAAGCGATCCTCGGTTCGCTCCGCCAGTTACCCCAAAATGAAGTCCAGGTGCGCGTCCTGCTCTCCGCAGCAGGTGAAATCACCGAAACTGACGTAGATCTAGCCGCAGCCAGTGGTGCCGTCATTATCGGCTTTAATACCACCTTAGCTAGTGGTGCTCGTGCGGCCTCAGATGAAGCTGGTGTCGATGTCCGTGAATACAACATCATTTACGCCCTCCTCAGCGATATCCAAGGCGCGATGGAAGGTCTGCTTGACCCCGAACAGGTCGAAGAACCCCTCGGTCAAGTGGAAGTCCGTGCAGTATTCCAAGCTGGACGTGGCAACATTGCCGGATGTTATGTCCTCTCGGGTAAAGCACTGCGTAACTGTAGCATCCGCGTTCAACGCAAGAATCAGTTGGTGTTTGAGGGTACTCTCGATTCGCTCAAACGGGTCAAAGATGACGTGCGTGAAGTCAATTCTGGTTTTGAATGCGGGATTCGCTTAGATAAGTTCAATGCTTGGGAAGAAGGTGACATCATCGAGACTTTCCAAATGGTCAGCAAACGTCGGACGTTATCACCAGTATAGGTTTTAACTCGATCTTGTTTTTTAACAACCCAACTTCTATTTTAGAAGTTGGGTTTTTTAGCGAGGACATATCCCCGACTGTCTTGTCTTGACGCATCGACCTGGAGGAAACCTCCAGGTCGATGCGTCGCTGTCTCTCTTCCATCGCCCTAGGAACAAAGGCGGGAGAGAGCCGTTTCTTGAAGAAGTCGGGGATATAGCAGTAAAATTTCTCATCCTTTGAATCAGTTACGACAAGATTGTTTGCAGCCTCTGTCTGCGATGCGTCCCTCGTTTGTCGAGATCGGTGAAATTTTAGCGATTTTGGCTTAAATCGCGATCTATTTGTCAGTTATCGTAGCTTATTACACAATACTACTAAGTAAAGATTTGTAAACTAATAGGTAAATGTCATCCATTTTGAAGGTCTGGCAGTTTCGACTCGTCGATGCTCGTGCCGAGAGGCTACTTCGGCTCACTTCGGCTACGTATCGCCAAAGGCGAGGCTACGCCAACAGTGCAAGCCGCTCAATGCAAGCCGCTCAGCACAAGTCCGCCAACGATCGACTGCCCCCGACAGACTCAATCTAGATGGACTATGAAATTTACACTAAATAGCGATCGATGGAAAAACTTATAAATATTGAGCGCACTCTTTTAATCGGGCATATTCTATCTATGGCATTTGGGCTAGCTGGTTTACTGCTAGTTTTACCAAATGTAGACTTTATTAATGCCTTACCCGAGATTGGCAAAACGGCTTTTGGTTGGTCGATGGTGGGCGGTGGGGTCGTCTATATGCTCTTGGGCACATTAGCAGTAGCAGTCTATGCTTACAGAACTCTGGGCATGTGGCACTGGCTGGGATTTATGATTCCAGCGATCGGATTATCTTTGGTGAGTGAGTTGTTGGGTACTAGCACTGGCTTTCCCTTCGGACACTATCACTATCTCTCAGGATTGGGCTATAAAATCGCGGGATTGGTTCCCTTCACTATTCCGCTCTCGTGGTTTTACCTGGGCTTTAGTGCTTATATTATTGCCCGTACGGGACTGGAAACTCTGGCTATTCCTCAAATATTAAAATATGCGGGTGCGATCGGGTTTGGGTCGCTATTATTAACTTCATGGGATTTCGTGCTCGATCCGGCAATGAGCCAAACGACGATGCCCTTTTGGATGTGGGAGCAGCCAGGAGCCTTTTTTGGGATGCCTTATCAGAACTTTGCAGGTTGGTTTGGTACGGGGGTGGTATTTATGACTGTAGCGACATGGATTTGGCGGATGAAACCGTTGAAGTTATCCCACACCCAGCTCGGTTTACCGTTGGCGGTTTATCTAGGTAATTTTGCTTTTGCGACGATTATGAGTCTGGCAGCCGGAATTTATATTCCAATTGTGTTGGGATTGATTTTAGGGGTGATGCCGCTATTGGTTCTTTATCAACTAGCGATTGCGCGTCCGACCGAAATCGGCTCGGAAGTATTGGAAGCATAAGTTATTTAGATCGAACGGCAAGATTAAGTGGATTGGTTGCATAATTTATTGAATAAGGAAACGATCGGTGCTGTGGCACTGGGACTATTGGTGTGCCAGGGCGCGGCTAGTCTTATCTTGTTGTCACGATTGGTGAAAGGGGCGGTGCGGCATCCGCCGCTCGTCCCCAAAACAGCGACACCCGATCGATTCCAGCGGGTGAGTGTAGTCGTACCGACGCTGAATGAGGTCGATCGAATTGCGCCTTGCTTGGCTGGATTGAGTCAGCAAGGGGATGAGGTCAGAGAAATCCTGATTGTCGATAGTAATTCTCAGGATGGTACGCGCGATCGAGTCAAAGATGCCGCCCAGACAGATGCTCGTTTTCATCTGCTCACAGACGATCCTTTACCAGCAGGTTGGGTGGGTCGTCCGTGGGCATTGCATTATGGCTTTTTGCACAGCGATCCTCAGAGCGAGTGGGTGTTGGGGATCGATGCCGATACTCAGCCGCAACCAGGCTTGGTAGCTAGTTTGCTCGATGCCGCGATCGAGGAAGGTTACGATCTTGTCTCGCTCTCACCGCAATTTATCCTCCAGCAGGCAGGAGAATGGTGGCTACAACCTGCGTTATTGATGACGCTGCTATATCGCTTTGATTCTTCAGGGGTGAGGGTTCAGGCACCCGATCGGGTGATGGCAAATGGACAGTGCTTTTTGTGTCGGAGAGCAGTGTTAGCACAATTGGATGGTTATACTAGTGCGGCGGGTTCTTTTTGCGATGATGTCACGCTAGCCAGAAATGCTGCCAAACAAGGTTTTAAAGTGAGATTTTTGGATGGTGCGAAGGTAATTCGCGTCCGAATGTATGCGGGGATGGCGGAAACTTGGCGAGAATGGGGTCGATCTTTGGATCTCAAGGATGCCACGACACCTGCTCAATTATGGAGCGATCTGGCTTTATTATTGTTGGTGCAGGGCCTACCGCTACCGCTGACTTTTATGCTTTTAAGCGTTAGTGGCTGGGGAGATTCTTTCCTAAGTTTAAAACTTGCGATCGATCTGAATATATTTTTAGTAGCAATTCGGTTTGCTTTATTACTAGCAATTTATCCTTCTTATTATCGCGCTCGATTTTCTCCTGCTGGGCTGTTATTTTGGTTATCGCCACTTGCAGATCCATTAGCTGTTTTACGCATTTTTCTCTCGGCTGTTCAAACTCCGAAGCAATGGCGAGGGAGAGTTTATTAACCCATATTCCGCAGGTAAATCGGGAAAGGAGATGCAGACTAGTTAGACTTTTGTCAGTCAACCAGTTTAATGACTTCTTCATACTGTCAATCTAAATTCACGATCGATCGTCAACAACTAAATCTAGTAATGATAACGTCAGTTTCTCCTTACGGAGAGGCTACGCCAACGGGTTAAGGATTGCCGATCGATCGCTTTCTGCTCCGCTCTTTACCCGCCTGGGGATTAATCCCCAGGCTAATAGCTCAAGTGTGTTTTAACAGACTAACAAGAATCTATCAGTCTGTTAAAACAGACTTGAATTATTAGCACCGCACTTTAGTAGCGGGTGGTAATGGAACGAAGCCAGAAGTCATTGCGTGGAGATCCTTAACCCGTTGGCGTAGCCTCTCCGTAAGGAGAAACTGACGTTAATGATAATATTTTTGGCGATTGTCATTTAATTAGAAGCTGGATTTCCCCCTAGAAATATTCTTAGGCTTTAATGAGTTTTCAAGTTCTTGCGGTGCAACATTTCCCATGCCAATTTAGCTGCACCAGTTATTCCGGCTTGATTGCCTAATTCTGCCTCAATTAACTTAAATCCTGGGCGGGAAGTTTCCATCACCCGCTTGTCGATCTCGCGTTTGGCTGCTGGTAAAAAATATTTAGCACTAGCACTAATTCCCCCGCCAATAATGGCGACTTCTGGGGTCAGAATATAAATAATACTCGTCAAACCAATGCCTAAATTACGACCGTAATTATCCCAAAATTCTAGCGCGGATCGATCGCCTGCTGCCGCTAATCTGCCCATTTCTTCCGGCTCTTTACCAGTCATTCGTCGAATTGCTTGTCCTGAGAGAAACTGCTCTAGCGAACCATTATTACCACTTTTGCAAGGATGTCCGTCGGGATCGAATGCAATCAAACCTAGTTCCCCAGCACTCCCCGTATGTCCGGTAAATAACGCCCCATTCAGAAATACCGCGCCACCAACTCCAGTACCCAAGGTTAATAATACTGAATTGCGATAATGTCGCCCTGCGCCCAACCAATTTTCGCCCAATCCCGCACAATTGCCATCATTGCCAACAACTGCGGGAACGCCAGTTCGATCTTGAATCAGCGTCGCCACGGGAATATCAATCCAACCCTCTAAATTAATCGCAATTTTTGCCACCCTTCCGGCTGCATCCGCAGGGCCTGGTGTGCCGACCCCAATTGCGTTAGTATTAGCCATTCCTGGGGCTAATTTCTCCATCGCGTAGACCATCATATCGATCGTATCATCGGGGTATGCTGGTTGAGGTGTGGGCACTGTCAATGACTGAAGACAAGTCCCATACTCAGTAAATCGCCCCAATTTAATCGCCGTACCACCCAGATCGATCCCGATTACTTCAGTCATAGTTCAGTTATGTTAAATTTAAAATCCGATTGGCTAGAGCTACGCCAGATAAATAAGCTGATTCCACTCTATTTCCGCCGCAGCAATCACCACAGAAATACAGCGGAGCTGGAGTCTGAGCCGTGAGAAATCGATCGGGTAAGGGATTTCGGGCAAAAGCATATCCCCAGCGGTGTACCTGCACTAGTGCGGGAGCATTCAGCCCAGGAGCAAGGGGAGCTACTACGTCTAGCAATTTTTGACCGATAACTGCGAGATCGGGTGCATCAAAATGTTCCTCGGCAAAGGTTGCGCTGCTTTGCACTACTAATACTGGTTGGGTTGGCTCTATTTGTTTAGAACTATCTAAACCAATCCAAGCGAGGATCGGATGGTCGATACATTGGATACCTTGCCAAGGGATTGCTGCGGCGACGTTTTGTTGAGTTGCAGGATAGACAGAGATCGCGACGATCGATCGAGTAAAATTGACACTACTCATCTGCTGGAAACAATCGGTATCGTTGGCGTAGCCTCTCCTCTGGAGAATTGTTTCGCCAACGATGGCTAGTGCTTGAGCTGGAGGAGTAGCAACTACTACTTGTTCGGCTGTCAAAGACCATTGAGGATCGCTAGAACTGAGCCGCCAACCATTACCATTATCAGTAGGATCGATCGCGGTAATTAATTTATCTCCAATTATCTCCAAATCTTTCCCTAAATACTTCGCGATACTAGTTGCTCCCATTGGCGCAGCATAACAGGGAGCAAATTTAGTCGGCGGCTGTAAAATACCATCCGCCGACAAGCGGTGAATACCCTCACTCCACACCCGCAAAATTCCGATATCTACCAGCTCTTCAATCCATTCTCGAAATAGATCGCCTTTTGGCTGAAGATAACATACCCCATGATCCGCATGAGTACCAGCCAAGCGACGGGTTGCCAAACGACCACCCAAACCACGAGATTTATCCAGCAATACCACCCGCTTACCAGCTTGTTGGAGCCGTCGAGCGCAAGTCAACCCAGCAACACCAGCCCCAATCACCGCAATTTCAAACATAAATTTCAACTCTCACTAGATAGCAAATTCCCCTCTTGGGAGAGGTACCCGAAGGGGGCTACCACGTACCGACAAGTCAGCTAGACTTCGTTTTCGCTGGTGCTCTACCCCCCCAACCCCCCCTTAAAAAGGGGGGGCTTTCCGGCTCCCTCCCCTTTACAAGGGGA
>NZ_JANOJV010000202.1:0-10157 GCF_031418915.1 Chamaesiphon sp. VAR_48_metabat_135_sub
CCGCACTGGCTACACTGGCGAAGACGGATTTGAAGTGATGGTCGATCCCGAAACTGGGATTAAACTATGGGATGCACTGCTGGCATCTGGTGTAACGCCTTGCGGCTTAGGGGCACGGGACACCCTCCGATTGGAAGCAGCAATGTGTTTGTACGGTCAAGAGATTAGCGACACGACCACGCCCTTGGAAGCTGGCTTAGGCTGGTTGGTGCATCTGGAAACCAAGGGTGATTTTATTGGGCGCGATGTATTGGTACAGCAAAAAGCGGCGGGAGTCAGCCGGAAACTAGTGGGACTGAATATGCAAGGACGGTATATCGCTCGGCATGATTATCCGATCGTTATCGATGGTCAGCCCGCAGGTATTGTCACTAGTGGTACCATGTCACCGACACTCGGTCAAGCGATCGCCCTTGCTTATGTACCGACAACATTTGCCAAACTCGGACAAGTAGTAGAAGTCGAAATTCGCGGTAAACTCCACCCCGCGACTGTGGTGAAGAAGCCATTTTATAAATCTACCAATCGAGTCTAAATTAACTTGGAATGGGGATTAAAAAAACTCTGGCTTCCGAGATGGGCGGGATTTAACACCAATAATTAAAGCTAGATAGTTGAATCTACCTAGCTTAATAATTTTTGTCAATCCTCACCATCTTTACCACTGAAACCCATGCAATTTTGGTAATGGAGCCGAAGTAGAAGTCACCCGTAATAATCGCGGAATCGTGCCGCTATTATAGACTCTGAATTCACTCGCTACAGTAGCCTCAAGGTCGCGTACCGCTTGATTCATCACCGTCGAACCGTTTCGATCGGAAACCGAACGATGGAACGTGCCCCTGGGAATGCGCAGAATCTCTCGATCGCTCTCCAGTCGCACGATATGGTATGGATAATTCCAGGTAAAATTAACCAAATAAAATGTCCTCCCTCCCGATATCGCCAAGAGATTATCCTCCTGGTGGGGATGGAGATAAAATTGCCAATAGCCCTCATCACTATCGGGTGGACTCACAGCAGGGCCTTGATGGACTACCAAATCGCGCACATTCGACTCAGGCACGGTAATATCAAAAAACCGCACGCTGGGCGTATCTCGGAATTTTTTGTAGCTGACCATTTCAAACACGATCGGACCTCACACAAATAAATGTTGACTTACTTATCAGCGTCGCACATCTAATTTCATCAAACCGTCAGATCTGGACATTTTATGCATCTTTCAAGTTTTTAGCTAAAAGTATGTCCAAGAACTGGTTGACGATCCTAAATAATTTTTGCCCCTGTTAGCTAAATTGTATCAATCGATCGAAAACGATGTCCTGAGTATAATCCCTGGTTTTAGCTGCGATTTCATTGGCAAAGCCTCTCATCGAGAATCGTTTTCCAGCATCGCAATCGCCTGTTCGCACCAAGCCAGCCAACCATTTTCCACCTGAATCCCATTCAGCAGCGTCAGATAACGCAGTTCATCGGCTCCATCACATTTAGCTGAATCTCCAAAAACCTGACGTTCGATCTCCCGATAGGTATTTAAAGTCGCCTGATGTTGCGTGCGGTGATGTTGCAGTTCGATGAGGATCATCCGTCTATCTACCAAATGTCCTGCAAATAGCTTCACCAGTAAATCGTCCTTAATCGGACTTATCGTTCCTGGTTGACTAATCCACTCTCGCAAATATTCCTTCCCCGCTGTGGTAATCGACAACATCCGTTTGTCTGGACGATTTTCCTGTCGCACCAACTCCGCACTGAGATAACCTTGCTCTTCTAGCTTGCTAAGTTCTCGATAAATTTGCTGTTGTGTGGCGTACCAAAAGAAGCCGACGGAACCTGCAAACTGTTTTGATAAGTCGTATCCGCTGTAACAGCCATTACTCAATGTTGCCAAAATTGCATGGGATAGGGACATGAGGGGGGAATGGGGAATGGTTAAAGGGGAAAGGGGGGATCGCCGTTTGCAATAACAGGAAATTGGTTCGGGAATGCCACATTCGTTATTGACATACTCACTTTGTTGAGTATATAGTATCAAGTATCAATCTTACTCACTTTGTTGAGTATATATTTAGATTGGTATGTTCGATCGATTAAGACTTTAATCTTGCTCTCTCCCCCCTCTTTATTAGGAGTAAAATCATGGCTCGAATCATGGCTGGACGTTTTATGGCGCAAACTGATGAATCATTTGTGGTGTTTATGATTGGGATGCGAATCAACAACTTGTTAGCTATCTCCAAATGGCTACCAACTGCATCCGCGATGGGTCCGATGCTAAAGACACTACATCAACATCCAGAGCAAGGTTTTCTGGGTGCGGAACGATTCCTCTATCCACGTGGGGTAGGATTGGTACAATACTGGAAATCGAGAGCCGAGCTGACTCATTTTGCCCGCAATCCTAGCGATCTACATCTTAAAGCATGGCAGCAATTTAATCGATCGATTGGTGCTGATGGTAGTGTCGGAATTTGGCACGAAACCTACGAGATTGCGCCAGGAAATCACGAGTCAATCTATGTAAATATGCCTGTCTTCGGCTTAGCCGCAGCGACTCAACACGTACCAATGAGATCGCACCATTAGATTCGATCGATAGCTCTTCAGACTACTATAATTAGTTCTGCTATTTAACTTCAAGCTATGAAAGTTCAACAGTTTACTCGAATTGCGCTATCGATCGGTCTGATATATTCGATCGGGCGCACTATACCCACTAATGCCCAACAACCAAAATATACGACATTTTTAGATTGGTGTCAAAATCAAGGTACTATTTCTAGCGATCTAAAACATACAGTACAAAAATTACTGGGAAAAGTTAATACTACCGATTGTCAGCAGGGAAATAAAAGTTTATTGGCTCTGACAAGTCTCGATCTTCCTAGTAATGAGATAAGAAATATCGAGCCTTTAAGTAATCTGACTAACTTGCGATCACTTTTCTTGGAGTCTAATCAGATCGGCAATCTTCAAGCATTGAGCAGTCTCAAAAATTTAACTACGCTAGTTTTAGATAAAAATGAGATCGATAATATCGAACCATTAGCCAATCTTACCAATCTATCTGCACTGGATCTGCTAAATAATAAAGTTACTAATATTCAGCCTTTATCTAAGCTGACTAAGTTGAAAACACTTTCATTGGGATCTAATCGGATAAGTAATCTTCAATCATTAGGTAATCTTAGAAATCTTACCCTGCTAGTCTTAGATGGAAATGAGATCGATAATATCGAACCATTAGCTAACCTAACCAATATAGATGCACTGTACCTGTCAAATAATAAAATTACTAATGTCCAGCCTTTATCTAAGCTGACTAAGTTGCACGCGCTATCGCTCCGTTACAATCAACTTACTACCGTACAATCATTACGCAATCTACCTAATCTAGAATCTATTTCGTTGGAAGGTAATAAATTTGGTAATCTCACAGGTTGTCCTTTACAAAAGCCAAATATAAGTTGTATTTTTACACCAAAATTGTAATAAAGCGATCGACTAAAAAAGAGCCTGTAGCTTACAGGCTCTAAAAGTTATAATTCACCGCTAGCGATCGATTGAATCAATCTGGGCGTGCTAGGATCGAATCCAGCAATATCCCAATAATTCGGATCTTTTGGATCTACTAAAGAGATATTATTTGGCACGAGCGAGATATAAATCGCTTTAGCATCTCGATTCACTTTTTGACGATATTCTGCTAATGCTTGAGTAGGATGTTGATTTCCCGCCCAACTTTCACAATCCGTCCACAAGCAAATTACATCGGCATAGCAGTTATTTTTTATCATCCATCTAAAAGCAGCACTGGCATCGGTGTTTCCAAAGTTGAGATCACTAGCTTTTTTCATTGCCGAACTAAATGAGTCACTTCGGTTAATATTCAGATCGATAAAATTGGTGGAAAAACCACGAATCATGTAATTCTGTTCTGCTTTTGCTGATACTAATGCCATTGTGGTGGCAATTTCGCAACAGGTGAGATTTATCGAACTTACCGAGTAGGAAGACATCGAACCAGAGATGTCTACAGCGTGCATAAATACCTTACCAGTCGGCTCGATCGCGTCGAAAGACATTTCTAAAGCTGTTTCCAAAATATCTACGATCCGAGGTACTGGAGTCCAAGTTTTACTACTTTTCCCCAATCTACCGCCAGATTGATAGGTTTTGAGTGCTTTTAATACATCGATCGGGTGAATTCGTCCTTTGCGTAAGTGTTCTTTACTATTGAGGATACTTGCAACTCTGTTGAGATTTTTATTGGATTTTTTGGAGTAAGCCAAGACACCAATTTCGGTTAAAGAACCGAGATTTCGTAATAAAGCTCCGATCGGCATATCTTCAAATAATAGCTGCCAAGCTGATACATCCATTTTACCAACAGGTGCAGCCATTTCATGAGTCAATCGACCCTTGGAAATTGCCTCTGTGGTGCGCTCTGGATTGCGTTTTAACCATTCATACCACCAGATCTGATTCAATGCTGCTGTGGGCGGTGCTGGGGGCAATTCATCCCAACCATTTACGACCCATTTAAACAAGAGATCGCGATCTTCAGTTTGCGGTTTGGTATGAAATAATCGCAGGGCATCGCGATTGGAAAAACCGTGACGTTGTTGATATTTGAGCAATTGATAAGCAAGTGCTTTGGTATCGCCCTGTAACAACCAATTTTTACCAGCTTCGCGGACGATTTTACCGAAACCACGGACTGATTTGGTATAGTTCATCCACTCATAAAAGTGACTGGCTGTCCGCACGACTTGCGGGAAGATCGATTGAAAAGCTGTCTTAGCGGCGGGAGATTCGCCCATCGAGAGTAATACTAACGCCCAAATTGGCGCACTATTATTAATCGATCGACCATCAGAAGCATAGACGATTTCCTGTGCCACTCGATCGGGATCTTCGGCGATCGCCTGTTCTAAAACATCGACGAAATCGTTAGTCAATTCCCATTTAGTCGCGTAATAACTACCATTCCCAGTCCCAATTAACAAGCACCGCCGCAATGTCCGCCAGATCCCAGCCTTAAACATATAACCACCAGATTTACCTTGAATCATTTCTGATTCGCGTCCGGGAATTGGTTTATTTTGCGGATGCAATCGCGCTGAGGCTTCCTCAGCGTGCGTTGCACCAAGCAGGGGTGTATTTTGAGTTTGTTTGTTACCGAAAAAGAATTGATAAACCATTATTTTTAACCTCCTTCAGCCCGTGAGGGCAATAATGTAAAAGTGGATAGTGCAATGTTGGCTACGTTCATCATCCGCCCGCGACTAAAGTGCGGGCTAGTGGCTCAAGTCCACTTCAGTGGACTGTCAGATTCTTCAGTCCACTGAAGTGGACTTGAGCTATTAGCCTGGAGATTCATCCCCAGGTGGTGCCCAAATGAAGCTAGATTAGTTAACAAACACAACATCAATCCCATCGATCGAGTTGATACTTAACTTGCAAATTATTCCCAGTTGTTACGCGCAACAGGATCGAATCCCAAGTACCGCCCTTTTGCAAACCAATTCCACAAGCCGTCGCTTCATCTTTGCCTTCTAGCACCGCATCTTTGGCGTAAGCTTCCATCGTCGATCGAATCCCGTGATATTCACTCTTGAGTGATTCAGGGAAAAATCCAGCACCTTTTTGGTATTGTTTATCCTTGGCATTTTGCAGGAGCAAAAACGCCTTTTCACCTTTGTGGGCAAACTTTTCGGGCTGATTCCACAATGAAGGCTGAAGCACGATCGCAGTTACAGCACAATAAGTATTCGATCGTAAATTCCACGCTTTAGGTGACGAACCATTCGCGTAAAAATACCAAGTGACTGGATTGCGATACTCTGGCGTATCCCATTGAATAATCGGCGGAGCTTCAGGATTTTGGGCTGTAACCAATGCCATATAAGCTTGTTGACTGGTAGGCACAAAATACTCGATCGTTTTAGCCGTTGGCAAAATTGTTCGAGCAAACTTTTCCCAAGTCATCACGATCTGTGGAACATCGATCTGTTGCTGGACTTTGGTTGTAGCCGTCTGGAGATGACCGAAAATACCTTTGCGTTCGACTTTCGGCGCGGTGGGATTTGGCATCCACAGAGCCTGAAGATCTTCAAGCTTGGCAAATCGCCGATCTAAAGCACCTGCGGTTTGGAGCTGCTCGATAATTTTCTCAGCTTGGGCAATATTCCCCGCTTTTGGCGGTGATTGAGGGCGAAGATATTGCAACGGGTTCATTTTGGCATTAAATTTTTCGGCAATTTGTGAAAATGTCAGCCCCTCTTGAATATCTTCAAGCAGAGTACCGAGCATTCCGCTACGGATATGACAAAAGCCTGGAGGTGCATTTGCAACAGCCAACCAAGTCAGATTTTCCCGCAGGCGCGAGTTTCGAGCCGATTGTCGTTGCTGTTGGAGAGCCAAAAACCATTTGGCAATACCCAGACATGCTTCCGATCGATAGAGTGTTTCATTAGAAAGCAGGGAGTATGCTTGTGTTGCTACTTCAATCGGGAAATCTGCCAAACCCCGTAATAGCATCTGATATTCTTGCTGCTTTTGAGCGACGAGCTGGTAAATCGAATAAATCGTTGTAGACTCGAACACCAAATCTTTACCAGGAACGATCGCCAGATGCTCCCAGACACCCGTTACTGGAGTGCCCCAAGTTTGCAGATCCGAAAGAAATACATTGTCTATCGCCGCTCCAGCCACGACTGACGACAACTTACCGATAGCTGGCGCATAAACTTCAGGAACGAGTTCTGGATTCCACATTACCGGAATCGTTTTCCCATCTGGATCGATCGTCACAATCCCACCATATCGATCGACAAACTGCCGACAGCTATTACAAGTATGATGTTGACGGAAATCGGGGGGTAGTGATTCTAAGAAAATTTGGAAGAGATTGGTAGTAGCTGTGGTAAATAGATTTACCTTACCCTGTCGATCTTCAGTGACAGTTTTAAATCGCTCCCGAATCGACTGGCGCAGCAGATCGGAATAATGACAGATCTCTCGATTTGGTTGGCGATTCTCGGAACGAGAGGCTACGTCAACGATCGAGGGTTGAGATGAACGAGAAGATTCAGAAAAAGACATATTATACCTGCACTAGATAAATTTAATTAGTAGTACTCCCAAGGGGAATCGAACCCCCATTTTGGTGTAGAAAGCACCGTGTCCTAACCGTTAGACGATGGGAGCAAATTATGACCGATTAAGGTCATATGAAACTGGTAGGAATCGAACCTACGACCTCCCGCTTAGAAGGCGATAACCCTTGTTCTACGTCCCCAAGAGGCAAAAGGTGAAGAAGGATGTTTTTAGGTGCTCTACCACTGAGCTACAGTTCCAGAAATACCAACTCTCAGAGAGAGTCGGACGAGATTGACGGGATTTGAACCCGCGACTTTCCGCTAGACAGGCGGACGCTCTAACCACTGAGCTACAATCCCAAATTAGGAGTAGCAGGAATTGAACCTGCGAATGACTACACCCGATAACCCTCATTCTGTCGTCCCTGATGGGCAAATTAAGCGAATAAGGATAAGTAGTTGCCTTACCAAACTTGGCGATACCCCTTTAGGTAGTGAGGCGGGAGTTGCACCCGCATTTCCGACGATTCGAGGGGGGATTCGTAAATAGCGATAACCCTCAGATCTGCGCCCCTTGCGGGTAAAAATGGTACTTTGCTATTAAGCTACTCACTACATGAAGTTTGAATTTAATGCGGTTGGTTATGTCTTCATCTTGGTGGCTCCCGTTCGGCTGTGTTTGTTTCCATGAATACAGAATAGCCCCAGAGATCGACCCTAAGCTAACTCGCGATCGAATCGGCATAACATTTGCTAGGCAATCATTTCAGCCCTAGGGGAAAGATATCACCTCGGGGATACCCCGAACTTTGCCAGGAAATCTCAATCTTGGAGTTGTAGAAGAAGTAGAGAGTATGCGATCTCAATAGTTTGCCCAAATTTGGGAATACTTGAAGTAGTATGAAATCAGTAGTGCAAGATCGACCTCTCAAATCGATGAGAGTACCTAACGTATTAGCAAAGGACTATTTTAAGATGGCAGTATCATTAGCCAAAGGGCAACGCGTATCTCTGGATAAAATTGCCCCAGGATTGACCGAGATTTTCATTGGATTGGGTTGGGATGTCAAAGCCGTAGATACAGGAGTTGATTTCGATCTCGATGCTTCCGTATTCCTACTCGGTAGCAACGATCGATTAATTTCCGACAAACATTTCATTTTTTATAATAATCTCACCAGCCCAGAAGCGGCAAAATCTGTCGAGCATAAGGGTGATAATCTCACAGGTGCAGGAGCTGGCGACGATGAGGTTGTTGAAATCAAGTTAACGCAAGTTCCACCTGAAATCGAGAAAATCGTTGTCACAGTCACGATTCATGATGCTCAAGAACGCAAGCAGAATTTCGGTCAAGTTCAAAATGCCTTTGTTCGCATCGTCAATCTCCAAACCGAGCAAGAAGTCGTGCGTTATGACCTTGTAGAAGACTACTCGATCGAAACAGCTCTCATTATGGCAGAACTCTATCGCAAAGATGGTGAATGGCGACTAAATGCTGTCGGGGCTGGCTATCAAGGCGGTTTACAAGCATTACTCGATCGCTATCAACCGGCATAACAACTATCAATCGAACAGGAGGTGTCAATTATGGCAATTAGTCTACAAAAAGGACAGCGCATTTCTCTATCCAAGGAAGCACCAGGACTCACCAAGATTGTCTGCGGATTAGGTTGGGATGTCATCAAACGTGCTGGTGGTGGATTTTTTAGCAACTTTGGCAACAAAGCAGGCGAAGAGTACGATCTAGATGCTTCGGTAATTTGTCTCAATGATGCTGGCAAATTAATCGATAATCACAATATTATCTACTTCGGCAATCTCAGCCATCCTTCCGGTGCGATCGTCCACCAAGGCGATAATCTCACAGGTGCGGGCGATGGTGATGATGAAATAATTATTATCGATTTATCACGCATTCCCACCACCATTAGCAAACTAGTATTTGTGGTAAATATCTACGATTGTCAAGCTCGGAAGCAAGATTTTAGTCAAATCGAAAATGCCTTTGTGCGGCTAGTTAATACAGCTAATAACAAAGAACTAGCCAGATTCAATCTCTCAGGTCAAGATTATCAAGGCATGACTGGCATGGTTTTAGCCGAAGTCTATCGTCACAATGAAGAGTGGAAAATGGCCGCGATCGGCAATGGTGTTAGTGTCAATGGATTGAGCGAACTCGTTCAATCTTACACTTAATCATTTATATCAGTTACCAGAGCCATTACTGCGATACCCCCGACTTCTCCAAGAAATCGGGGGTATCGCAGTAATGGTCGAGATGTCCTAATCGCCACACAAGGTACCTTTAACACCAAACTTGCCTGACGGCGTTGACCGTTACCTTGAGGTCGCTCATCCTGAAAATCGTAAATGTCACCCTGTTTACTTTGCACCATCCGGCGCAGTTGTACCATCATTTTGTCGATCGATTCCCGTCGCAGCGAAAGATCGGCTGTTCTGATTAATTGAGGTTTTTGGGGGATCTGCACAGCAGATTTCGGTGCGCGGTTAGCCTTATTATTCGTAGCCTGACGATCTGCACTGACTGCGCCAGACACCTCACCGGCCATCGATGCCATCGGCGCACCCATCGAAGCTCATTCCTCTGTCGGTGCCCTACCACAGCTATTTAAAACCAGACTCCCACTATATAAGAGACTAACTAGCACTATCGATCGACAATCCAACCAGCGCAAATAATTCATCGTTCTCACACTCTATAATTGCTTTGAACTCGCTCTAGAGGTTTTACAAGAAAAAACCAAGCAATTACGTGCGTTTAGGCAACAATTCAACACTTGCTCCCAAAAATATCGATGAATTTGAAAAGTATTTTGCCAAAATATCTAGATAAAAGTCACTAAAAACTACTCAAACCCTTACGAAGCAACAAAGAGAACAAATTCAGGGAAAAGAGTTGACAAACCCCTGGAGTTCGAGTTATATTAATAAAGCGGTCGAGGGAAACAGCGAAACGCAGACGACGAAAGCCGCTGCCAGAGCCAATCTTTCCGCCCTGAACCTAGACAACTATATAGTTTGAAAGCCTAT
>NZ_JANOJV010000203.1:0-21287 GCF_031418915.1 Chamaesiphon sp. VAR_48_metabat_135_sub
GAATCGTTAGTTAATTTAGCAGATAGTAAATATCGCCACGATCTAATTATCGATGCTGATGAGAAAATAGTTTTACCATGTTTCGATCAATTGAGATGGGCAATTGATGAGTTGAAACGGAATCCTCGATCGAGAAGATTGCACATCACAGCTTGGTATCCACCGAATGCAACTATGAGCAAGTTACCACCTTGTCATCATAGTTTCACGTTAAATTATCAAGGTGGTAAATTAAATTTACATCTCCAACAACGATCTTCAGATCATTGTGTTGGCAATCCTTTTAATCTAACTTGCTATTCACTGCTATTATTACTAATCTGCCGAGAAGTTAATCTCGCACCAGGCGACTTTTATCATTCGATTACTGATGCTCATATATATGTCGATCATATCGAACCATATCAGGCTGCTAGTCGCGAGACTTATGAATTACCTCAATTAGATTTGAGTCAATTAGGCGATCGATCGATGTTCGATCTAGACTATGATGATATCGATCGCATTCAATTGGTTAATTATCAACACGGTGCATTTATTAAATTACCAGTAGCAGTCTAAGAAATAAGTAAATAATAATGATTCAAAAAATCTTGATTGCAGCTATCGATAAAGATGGTGGTATCGGTAAAGATGGATATATGCCTTGGCATTATCCCGCAGATCTGAAACTATTTATGAATCTGACGATGGGACATACGATCGTGATGGGACGTAAGACTTTTGATGGAATGTTCGATCGAGAAAAAGCACCATTAAAAGGTAGGAAAAATATTGTCATCACATCACAAGCCGCCGACTATAGATCGCGATTTGCAGACCAATATTCAGCGTCAGAACTGAGTTTTACCGACGATATTAATTGTGGAGATGTAGAATTAGCCACAGATACCAAAGTATTTTACTGTGGTGGAGCCAACCTCTATCAACAGGTACTCAACCTCGTCAATCTCGATATTATCTATCTTTCTCGCCTTGATGAAAGTTATAATTGCGATACATTCTTTCCGCGAAATCCAGAATCGATCGATAAAGAATTCGAGCCGTATCTGCCGCCCCACTTTATTAGTAGCTTCTCTGATACAATGGCAGGTAAAAATCCTTTTACTTTTCAAATATATACACCAAAGCCATTAATCATCTACTAGTTCAAAACCTAAAGCCTAAAGCCTAAAACTATCAAGCCTAATGTACGATATTTCTTCGCGTCCAACTTGGGATGAATATTTCATGATGTTGGCAAAATTAACCGCCACCAGATCTACTTGTTTAGCCTTTCCCGTTGGTGCGGTGATTGTTAAAGATCGTCAAGTATTGTCAACAGGTTACAATGGATCGCCATCGGGTTCAGCGCACTGTATAACACAAGGATATTGTTATCCAGACGTGAGTGCTTGTAACGTCGCCAAAGCTCTCCCATCACGCTCTGTACATGCAGAAGCAAATGCGATCGCCCAAGCTGCAAAACATGGTATTGCCACAGATGGAGCGAGTATTTATGTAACTTTAGAACCCTGTCTATCTTGTCTAAAATTGATAATTTCCGCAGGGATTCGTGAAGTATTTTACGAGACGACATTTAATAGTGGTGACAATCTCAAAGTTCGAGATCTCTTACTTCATGATAGCTCGATCGAACTCATTCCTATTCAGGTTTCTGAAGTCACCGCAACACGTTCGGCAGCATTTTTAATTAATCCTACATCGGTAGAATCTTCTGGTTGCTAATCGTAATTAGTATGGGTTTAACGGGATCTGCGATCGAAACGCCTAAAATTGCCACACATATTACAGGGTCATTTCCCGCCGAGAAAACTCCACTGCGATCGGGACTAAATCCGAGCCACAGGCACACGATCGATCTCAAATTGGCAAATCCTACTCTAGCGGGTAAACCAAGCAACCAGAAGCGAAATCGCCAAGTTAATTGATGCTGGATCATCTTACGAGTTTGTCAGCTAATTATCGAGTTTCGTCCCGATAGAGGTAGGGAGAGCGTGGATATAGGAGTGGTAGATGCACCCTGATTATTCGTCCCTGACTTACTTTTGTGAGTTGGGGCTTTTTTTGTCAACTGAGGTGGCGATCTTGTCTACGTAGCCTACACTGGATCGAATATTTGTATAGTAGTTATTGAATCCCACGCTTAATTAATTCTCAATGAAGACGAGATGAATCGTCGATCGAAGCGATCGATGCTAACTTTTTTGATAAAAAACAGCTTAGGGAATCCCAACAATAAAATCGTTCCAGTCGTATAAATCGATTATGCTGTCTTGGTATCAGTCAATCTGTTTGGAATAAATTATTATTTGCAAGTCCCTTAACAACTTGCCCCTCTCCCCCTCCAACTAAATGTTTCTCTTTCTCTCAAAACTGATTCCGCTATTCTTTTACCCGATGGGTGCAGTTTGTTTACTATTAACTATTTCTTTAGGGTTGTGGTGGATAAATTCAAGGTGGACTCCTGTAACTATTGGGGTAGCTCTAATAATTTTATTTTTGAGTGGTAATACTTGGGTTAGTCATTCCTTGGCACAATCTCTAGAGTGGCAAAATATTGTTAAGACGGAACTACCAACGGCGGATGCGATCGTGGTATTAGGTGGAGGGACGAGATCTCCAGCATATCCACGTCCTGATGTAGATTTTACAGATGCGGGCGATCGAGTCTGGTATGGTGCTAATTTATATCGTGCGGGTAAAGCACCGAAAATTATCGTTAGTGGTGGCAGAATTACTTGGCAAGGTAATGGTAATCCCGAAGCCGACGATTTGACTAACCTATTAGTTACGATGGGAGTACCCAAGCTAGATATTATCCCCGAAGCTAATTCTTTTAACACTCGCGATAATGCGGTGAATGTCCAAAAGATCTTGCAGGAGCAAAATTTTAAGACTATTTTGCTTGTCACTTCAGCGATGCATATGCCTAGAGCGATGGCAATTTTTAAACATCTAGGAATTAACGCGATCGCCGCACCGACTGATTATCGCATTTCTCAATTAGAAATAGACCAACCAAATAGTCAAACCGAATCCGTCATTTTGAGTTTTCTGCCAAATGAAGATTGTTTTTCATTAACCACACAAGCGATGCGAGAATACATCGGCATCTTGGTCTACAAATTACGGGGGTGGCTATGATGTCGGCGAGCGGGGAGTAGGGGAGTAAGGGAGTGATGGAGCAACGGAGTAGTAAACACACCCCCAACACCCTAACATCCCCGTTCGAGTATTCGCGAGGACTGCGGTAAGATCTAGGGAGAATCCTCAACAAACACCTAATGACCGATCGACCTCAACCAGCCACCCCAAACGATAAATCCGTAGTCGAAGCCTACCTGTCGGCGCAGAAAGAGAGTGCAGCACAGGATTCAGGACTAGGATTAATTCCTGCTGCGCCAGAGGGATTTCGATCGGGTTTTGTCGGTATTATCGGCAGACCGAATGTTGGTAAGTCCACGCTAATGAACCAACTAATCGGTCAGAAAATTGCGATTGTCTCTCCAGTACCTCAAACGACGCGCAATCGCTTACAGGGCATTTTAACCACGGATGCGGCGCAAATGATCTTCGTCGATACCCCTGGTATTCACAAACCCCACCATAAACTGGGGGAAGTATTAGTTAAAAATGCTCAAAGTGCGATCGGGGCGGTAGATGTCGTACTATTCGTAGTCGATGGCATGGAAATCGTCGGTGGTGGCGACAAGTTTATCGCCGAACTACTGATAAACGTCAAAACACCAATTATTTTAGGTGTCAATAAAATTGATGCGCGGACAGATCTTACGCCATCTCATATCAATGCGATCGATCGTGGTTATCAAGAACTCGCCCAGGAGCATGGTTGGGAGCTAATTAATTTTTCGGCGGTGACAGAAACAGGTTTGCCCGAACTCCAAACCAGACTGACTGAAAAATTAGAACTCGGCCCCTATTATTATCCACCAGAACTAGTAACAGACCAGCCCGAACGCTTTATCATGGGCGAATTGATTCGCGAGCAGATTATCCTACTCACCCGCGAAGAATTACCCCACTCCGTTGCGGTGACGATCGATCGTGTCCAAGAAGATGCCAAAATTACCCGTGTATTAGCCACAATTTATATCGAACGGGATTCGCAAAAAGGTATTCTCATCGGCAAAGGCGGACAAATGCTCAAACAAATCGGTAGCAATGCCAGAGAGCAGATGCAGAAACTAATTTCAGGTAAAGTTTATCTCGAATTATTCGTCAAAGTTCAACCCAAATGGCGACAATCCGGTTTACGGTTAGCCGAACTCGGTTATCGGGTAGATAAGTAGGCTGTGGGAGCAGCAGGGATTGGGGGGGTAAGGGTGTTGGGGTGTGGGAGACATATTGACTTTATTTGTTGAGATAATCACTCAAACCAGCAACTGACTAATTTAGGGCAAGATGAGTGCAAGTAGTAATTTCCGTAATTACAGAACCATAAAGCATCTCACTTTGCAACGTTAATTATGCTGAATTTGCGGTAGAGTTACCAATTAAGCTACACCAGATTGAATTTCAACCATTGTCTGCGGTCTAATTCCCTATTCTTATCGATACATTTGGGTAATCTCCCCAACACCCCCACACCTTTACTCCCCCACTCCCCCACTCCCTAAGTAATGGTATCAACCCCCCGACGGGATAGCATCTCCCCCACAGTCGAATCTCAAGTCGATCCGCATACCCTTGCACAGATGGGTATTGCCATGCTGATCGATCTCGCCCAACGGGGTGAAATCAACCCTTGGGATGTCAAAGTCATCGATGCGATCGATCTACACCTAAGCAAACTCCCCCTCCAGGCAAATGCCTCTCTAGCTCATAAGCAAGCCAATCTCTCCCAATCTGGACAAGCATTTTTATGGGCGGCGATGCTCGTGTTACTCAAAGCTGAGAGCCTCGAACAAAGTCAATCGCCAGTAGAAGACTTCGACTTTATCGAGGAAGATCTCGATTTTGAAGCTATTACAACATCTGGACTACCCCGCAACTTAGAACGACATATTCGCCGCCGCCTCAGCTCGCCACCACCTCAAACTCGTCCAGTGACACTTCAAGATCTGATCCAGCAACTCCGCCAAATTGCTGATAAAATCGCCGAGCCAACGTCTCGCCGTCGCTCCATTAAGGGTAAAGGGATGTCCGTAAAGCAAGCCACCCAAACGATTGCAGGGCTAGCTCACGATGAAAACTTAACCGAAATGGCGGCACTTGTAGCTGAGTTTCTCGTCACCTATACTAGTGAAACCGACTTCTGGACTCTCGATGAACTCGTAAATCTCTGGTCTGATAAATTTCCCCCCGCACCAGGACAAGATTTTGGAGCCAATCACGATCGAGTGGGGGTATTTTGGGCACTATTACTATTATCGGCTCAATCCAAAGTTGAGCTGCATCAGACAGAGTTCTACCAAACCCTAACTATTCGTAGGCTGCATCAAGAATCGGTAGACATGAACTAGCTATCTGTCCCAAGGGGATCGTTAGTGTGGTTCGGGTCGCAATCGATCGCTGTTACAGTAGATAAGACAGGGATTTTAAGTATCCAAGATTTAATATGAAAGCAATGATTCTGGCTGCTGGGAAAGGCACCCGCGTGCGTCCCATTACCTACACTATTCCCAAACCATTAATTCCCATTTTACACAAGCCAGTAATGGAGTTTTTGGTGGACTTGCTCAAGCAGCATGATTTCACCGAAATTATGGTCAATGTCAGCCATCTTGCGAAGGAAATCGAAAGCTATTTCCATGACGGACAAAGATTTGGGGTGCAAATTGCCTATTCTTTTGAAGGAACGATTCGTGAGGACGGCGAATTAGAAGGACAAGCGGTGGGTTCGGCGGGTGGGATGCGTCGGATTCAGGATTTCTATCCCTTTTTTGATGATACCTTCGTGGTATTATGCGGCGACGCACTAATCGATCTCGACCTCACTGCTGCTGTCAAATGGCATCGAGAAAAGGGTTCGCTGGCGACGATTGTCACAAAATCCGTCCCTCGCGATGAAGTTTCCAGCTACGGGGTAGTTGTGACTGATGAAAACGGCAGAGTCCAAGCTTTCCAAGAAAAACCCACGGTAGAAGAAGCTTTAAGTACTAATATTAATACAGGGATTTATATTTTCGAGCCGGAAGTATTAGATTATATTCCTTCTGGTCAAGAGTATGATATTGGGGGAGATCTATTTCCTAAATTAGTAGAAATGGGTGCGCCTTTTTATGCTATTCCTATGGACTTTCAATGGGTAGATATTGGGAAAGTCCCTGACTATTGGCAAGCAATTCGTAGTGTCTTAATGGGCGAAGTAAAAAACGTCCCAATTCCTGGAAATCAAGTAGCACCAGGAATCTATACAGGTATTAATGTTGCTGTTAATTGGGATAAAGTAGATATTACTGGCCCTGTTTATATCGGTGGGATGACCAAAATTGAAGATGGAGCTAAAATTACTGGCCCAGCTACGATCGGTCGTAACTGCCATATTTGTAGTGGTGCTCACATCGATAATAGTGTCATCTTTGAATATTCGCGAATCGCTTCTAATGTAACTCTGACCGACAAGTTAGTATTCGGAAGATATTGTGTCGATAAAGATGGTGCGACAATTGATGTTCAAGCATCTTCATTGGATTGGTTGATTACCGATACTCGCCAACCAATCGAAACTATTACGAAGAGATCGACACTTGCGGCTCAATTTGTCGCTCAAGTCTATGAAACTGAAGAAACTCCAGTTCCGGTGAGTTAAATTAGTTTGTTTGTATCGATCGACAGGTAAAGAAGGTAGGTGCAATGTCTTGTCTTGCTGTCTTGAAAAGGTGCTCTACTTGGGGCGAGCGCGGTCTTGGCACGCTTCCATGGTCGGGGAACCCGAGGATCGCAAGCCGCTGTCTTGATTCGCTGCTTGGTGCGCTAATCCGTCGGGAAACCCGACGAACGCGCATCCGCAAACCGTCGGCTCTGCCGACGAGCGCGAATCGCTGTCTTGTCGGTTTTTTTATTCGGCGGCGTTTTTATTCGGGGGAAACCCCTGAATAAAAAAATGCCAAGACGAGGGAACCTCTGAATAAAACCGCCGCTTCATGAATTGCCCCTACCTTTTTACTCTAAATCTTCTGGCCACAATAGTCTTACCGCCATTAGTGCGAATCCTAATGCTGCCAAGCCTTTTAGTACTTTAGTTGGTAAAAATACACCAATTTCACCACCTGCTAATACACCGATCGAACTAGCCAATAATAACGCAGCAACAGAGCCAAAAAACACCGCGCGAGGATGTTGGCTGCTGCCACCTAATGCGATCGCCGCTAATTGGCTTTTGTCACCGATTTCAGCGATAAAGACGGTGATGAAGGTTAATCCTATTAATTGTAAATCCATTGGATGGTGTTAGGTGTTAAGTTTGAGATGGGTCAATCTAAGATATTTGATTTTACCGATCCCCATATGCTAAATTTAGGCTCATTTTAGATGAATAGCAACCGCCAGGGAGATTAGGACATCTCGATCCAGAAGTCATTGCGTGGAGATCCTTTACCTGAACTGACATTATTTCAGTCAACGCGGCTCGATGAGTTTCCCGATCTCTAATTGGCTGTAAGTCGTACATATTAACTTCAAATATTTGCTGTATCTACATCGTCATACGGGAGCGAGTTTCGCTTCACTATACCGAACCGAAACAAGTTATTTAATCCTCATTCCTAGGGTGCAGAACCATGACAGATGCGATCGTGCCACCAGATATTATTGGTACCCGATCGAGTCCCATAACTTGGTACGATTCCATAACTACTACCCCGCGCGTGTCCCATCACTGACGAGATCGAATTATAGAGCTTATTGAGATTGAAACAGCGCGGATCGCAATGTCCCTCTGGATCGAAAGCATCGAGGGCAAAGTGAGTGGTTGCTTGGGGAAATTTGCCAGCAGCTAGAGCCGCACGTAGATACATGCTGGTGGTGGAGTTGTATTGATTGTCTGAGTAGGGTGGATTGGGAAGTGTGGCAATATTAGGGTTGCTAGCACTACAAGTGTTTTGATTACCTCGATCGGAACGAGCACCAACTTGGATGATTTCGGTCGCTACACTCGATTTTACCCGACTATTGCGGATATTAAAATAGTTTGTCAATGGCGCACACGCGCTGCGGAGGTTGTCTTCTTGGTTGGGGTTAGAGATCGATCGATCTCCACCGTTATAACGGGTACAAATGGCTTCTACCGCCCAGGTTGCGGTGGTATAGATGCGTCCACTAGCAGCAGCTAATTTTTTCCTAGCTTCTTGTTGTTCTTTGGCAATTTCACTCGAACTGAGATTGAGATTAGCGAGTGCGTTATCCAGAGCTTGATGACGAGCATCACCATTCGTCGATCGCCAAGCTTGGCGTAATAGTCTTTCTCGATCGACCTTAACTAATATATCACTAGCTTTCTCAAACTCAGTCGTCGTCGGTCTGCGGGGTTCGTAAAAATTGGGACGAGCTAGTACTATAGCGTTTTCCCGTGGGAGAAAAGCATTGACACCCAAGCCCAGAGGACCTCTCCCTAATTGACGCTCTCGATCGAGAACGCTAGGAGACATGATGACTGAAGTATCATGCAAAATAAAACGGGCATCAGTCAGAGGATTGAACATCGAACTATTACTCACATTGCGACTGCGGAGATAGGCGGAGATTTTATCTCGTTCGCCCGGTGTGAGTAACCGATTGGTATGATTAGTAGGAACTTGTGGTGGACTGGGGACTGGCGTGGGAGTAGGACTGGGAATAGTTGGTTTAATTCCGCCCGGGATTGGATTTTTCGGTGGAGGGACGGGAATTGGGGTAGGTGATTCGGTGGGCAGTGGTGTTGGCGTTGTCGTTGGCGTGGGGATTGACGTTGGTGTCGGGGTAAATTTAGTTCTTTGAGCGATTGCCAGATCTGGAAATGCGACAGAAATAGAATTAGTAGCGATAATGAAAATAATAGGGGTGATAAATAATCCTAAAAGTATAAAAATACGTCGGAAAAATAAACTAAATTTTGACATAGATGCTGAGATTAACTAATTAACTACATACGAACTAATCTCGATTGCTATCGCAGACGATAAGTCATTCAATTTGGTTCCATTTTAACTTTCAATTTTCAACTCATTTTATGCTATCTACTACTTCTACCGATCCATCATTGCTACTCAATCGATATCAACAAGTTCGACAAATTAGCGAGAAAATATGTCAACCGCTAGCCATCGAAGATTATCTAATCCAAAGTATGCCTGATGTGAGTCCACCTAAATGGCACTTAGCTCATACGACTTGGTTTTTTGAAACCTTTTTGTTGCTCCCACATTTACCTGGATATACAGTCTTTCATCCTCAATTTAACTATCTATTTAACTCATACTATGATGCTGTTGGCGCACGCCATCCTCGCGATCGACGAGGAATGCTTTCTCGTCCGACTGTAGCAGAAGTTTATCGTTATCGCGCTCATGTCGATCGAGCGATGACAAAACTAGTTTCATTACCACCCAAATATCCCGACTTAGTAAATCTAATTATCTTAGGACTTCATCACGAACAACAACATCAAGAATTACTGCTAACAGATATCAAGCATATCCTGGCACTAAATCCCCTCCAGCCCCTCTATCGCGACGATTTACAAGCTCGTTTAGAGCCTGTTGAGAGCAATTTTGAGTGGTTAGAATATCCAGGTGGCTTATACTCGATCGGACATCAAGGTAGTGAATTTGCTTTTGATAATGAATCCCCTCGCCACCAAACATATCTACGAGATTATAAATTAGGTAATCGTCTTGTTACCAATGGCGAATACTTAGAATTTATGCAAGCAGGCGGCTATCGAGAGTCAAAATATTGGCTAGCGGAAGGCTGGGCTACAGTCCAAAATCAGCAATGGAAAGCACCATTGTACTGGGAACTAATCGATGGTGAATGGTGGGTAATGACGTTGGGTGGATTGCAAGAATTAAACAATTTAGAACCAGTTTGTCATGTTAGTTTTTATGAAGCCGATGCCTATGCTAGCTGGAAAGGAAAGCGACTTCCTACCGAAGCGGAGTGGGAAATTGCAACGGGAAATCTTCCCCGAATTGGCAACTTTTTAGACAGCAACTGTTTACATCCTATCCCCGCAGAGAATCTTCAGTATCAATTTTTTGGGGATGTTTGGGAATGGACGCAAAGTGCTTATTTACCCTATCCTGGTTTTCAGATTGCCGATGGTGCGATCGGTGAATACAATGGTAAATTTATGTGCAATCAAATGGTCTTACGTGGCGGTTCTTGCGTTACTTCGATCGATCATATTCGTCCCACTTATCGCAACTTTTTCCCACCCTCTACCCGCTGGCAATTTTCGGGAATTCGCTTGGCAAGTGAATAGTGAATAGTGGAAAAACTTTTCACTTTCAATTTTCAACTAAACTAATGATACTTTGAGTACCGACGATCGCGATCGCGGCGGGAATCAACGGTACCCAATATCCGCCCTGCAATAGTATTAGAGCAACTCCTGATAAAATACAGATTGCGATTCCAGTGCCTAAAACTAGATAAATTGGACGACGCAGCCAAATTGCCAAGATGCCGCCAGTCATCGCCCAACCCCAAATCCAGACTGCTTCTTGGGGTAAATCCCAACTGCGGATTAGGGCGCGCCCATCTAAAACCGCACTGAGCAATTGGCTCACCATTTGGGCTTGTAATACGACTCCAGGAATTGCCCGCACGTTGCCTTCGATCGTGGTGTAGGGCGTTAATACATAGTCATGAAAACTGTCAGCGGTGGTGCCGATTAAAATAAGCCGATCTTTGACTTGGGCTGGGTGAATTTTCCCAGCTAATACATCCGCCATTGCCACGGTGGGAGCTAAATCGAGAGGGGTTGGTGTCGATCGATAATTTAATAGGATTTGATGCCCCATTGCGTCGGTTTTCTGATATCCGCCAGTGTGCGCTTCCAACGGTGTAAAGGTTAATTTACCCAGCTTCCAAGCTTCTTGGGGCGTGAATTCCAAGTTAATGCCCTTGGTTGCTAAATACCGTAAGGCTAATTGAACGCTCAAGCTATAAGACGCTTGACAAGCAGAGGAAGTTGGGGGCGTAAATGCGAGATAATGACGACGTACGATTCGATCTGGATCGTGGAGCAGATCGCTAAATCCCAGTCGCGCTGGGGGAATTTCTGGCGGCGGCGCAACTCCAGCATCTCCAGCTTCTGGTTCGCTTGCTTTACACACGCCGAGGATTTGGCTGTCCTTGTTTCGCAGCTTGGCGGCTAATGTTGGATAAGTTTTACTGACGGGATAATCGCGATAAATATCTAACCCGATCGCAATTGGCTGATGAACTTCTAATTTTTCTACCAGTTTGGCAAGGGATTCATCGGATAGAGAACCGCGACTCGGTTCTTGGGATCGTTTCTGTGCGCCTACATCTGCTTCTGTGACTGTGACGATTAACAGTCGGGAGTCAGGTTTTTCGGCTGGGCGCAAGCGGATGGCGGTATCAAAAGCAGTTAGTTCCCAAGCTTGGAGCAGCCCTAAATAGCGAATGCCGATCGTCAATCCAGTCACGGTGAAACTGGCGAAAAGCGTCCATAATACCAACTGCTTGCGAGTTTTTGGCTGTTCGATTGGCACTGGAGCTGGATCTGGTGCTGCGATCGCATCTCCTTGTAAGCTGTGCCAGGTTAAGGTTGGGACGGCTGGATTTTGGAAAATTACGGGTAACCAACTGGCGCAGGGAAACTCGCCTTCTAGTCCCTGCAAGCATTCTCTCGCTTGACGCACGGAGGTATACAGGGGTGCTCCGCCTGCGAAAGTACTGAGAAATTGCTTGAGAAAGGTCAGCGCGACTCGATCGGGTACGGGTTCGCGCATGACGATCGAGTGAGGAAGATGTAATTGCTCTAATTCATACGCCAAGCCCAATCCATCGCAGGAGTTGAAGATCGCTAGTTGTAAGCCGCGCCCGATCGAGCGTCGCAATCCATACCGCAATTCGTCGATCGTCAAACTTTTGCCACCACTGAGATGAATTCGCCCTTGCTGTTGCTCGGTGTTGCTATGTCCTGCGAAAAACAATACATCCCAAGCTTGCTCCCACAGGTGACTGTATACCTCCTCGCGGGATGGTTCGACTAAAAATACTACGTCAGTTTCGGGCAAGCTAGCGAGTAACTGTCGATCGGCTTCGATATCGATACCTTGACGATCGCCTAAGATTGCGAGTATTCTAACCTTATGGTGGGTTACCTGTGGCTTAAAAATTGATTGCGGCGCACTACCGATCGAAAGTTCCGCATGGGGATAACGCTCGATAAAATCCCACAGATGCCAAGGTAATCGATGCAGTCGCACATCCTTAGTTCGCAATAATAACTCTACCGAATCTTGCACCGTCAAAGTTTCCCGCAATCTTTGCTCGATCGGTTGAAATGGAGCTGATGCCAACCAAGTTTTCAGAGCTTGCTCCAATTCCTTCGCCAACTGCCGACATTGAACGATTTCCGATAAGTTTCCCGTGCGCGTACCGATATTTTCGAGCGAAATGCGGGTAACTCCAACACTGCCGAGATAGTGATGTTGCCAAGTGGTAAGCAGTTGGAGTAAATCGATCGCTGGCGGGAGATCACCTGTAACTTCGGTGAAAGTTGAAGAATCAGCAGCGCGAATCTCTAAAATAACCCCAAATCCGCGTTCTAGAGTACCATCGCAGCGAAGAATTGCGCGTTTACTCATAGCTCAAACCGCTCCACCAAAGTTTGTCCACAGCAGATAATCTCGATCGCAAACTGTTCTCCCACACTAACGAGAAATTGCAATTGAATCGTTTCCATTGCCGTTGCACTAACTTTGCCGATCTCGATCCCCTCCGTAGTTAATAGTCTTAATTGGGTTTCGCCTGGTAGATACATATCCCCCCCAGATGGATGGACTTGTAGATTAATTCGGATCTCAGTTTCAGACACAGGTGAAATGCCGATTACCAAAGCAATTTGTCCACGATCGAGATTCAATATTTTAGCTCGATAAACATCTCCAGATAAAATTCTGAGGAGATTTTGACTGGCTTCACCGCGAACTGCACTCTCGATCTGTTGGGATAATAAGACTCGATCGATCGATTTCCACACTTCATCCATTTGTCCCTGAAACCAACTGCTCAATTGAGTAAATACAGGCGTAGAATTACCCGTTTGAATCTGCTGAAGTAATCTTTGTCGCGATTGGGGATTTTCTAATAATGCTGCCCAAATTTGAAACGGAACTTCTAATCGAGGCATGACTAAAGCTGGATTTCCCAGACGTTCGATTAATTGCGTTGCTCGCTCTGGAGCTAAAGGGGATAAAGCTGGTAGAGACGCTCTCGTTTGGTTGGTGGTGTAATGAGGATAAGCTAACCACAACGTATTTAGATCGGTAATTAAATCGTCTACATCCAAACAATAGGTGCGATCCTGAGCATCATAACTAGCTTGGGTTTTGAGTTGTTGATGAGTGGCATAGCCATAAATAGTTAGCTCCTGACAATCTGGAGCGACTTGAACTCCCAGATAATAATCCGCCGCCCAACTGGGAATATCTACCCACTCTTGAGGGACTTCCAATTCACTGCGATCGATCGATTCCGTCGGCATTAACGCAATCCGCAGATTACCCACCGTGACGATCGAACCATTGACCATTCCCCACAAAGCTGGTTCCATTCCCGCCTTCGCTGTCGGCAGATATTCGGCTTTGAGCCATGCCAGACAAGTCTCCAGACACAATTGATTCAAATAAGCATTCCATCGCCCCCAGGCAGTGGGGAAGGCGCGGCTCTGTTGCCAAATATTAGCTTGCCGATCGTCTGGAATTTGTAATGTCCAATCTGTAGATTCAACCAGTGCTGAAAACATACTCTCTAAATCTCCTCAACTATTTTCAGAATTTGCATAGTGTACGCTCAACCATTCTCGTAGTGTCGTACTGATACTCTTTAATACGATTGGATCTGGAAATTGATTCAACTGAGCCTCAATCCAGACGAGCAGGGCGTTGAGCAAATTCTCTTCGGCTTTTTTTAGTCGGCGCGAAACAGTCGGCTGACTCAATTTTAGATGACTTGCTAATTCCTGTTGCGATAATCCCTGCTGATAAAAGAGGTGCAAAATCTCCTGAAGTTCTGGCGCGAGATCTTTCAAGGCTTGAGTGAGGATAGTTTGCAATTGCGATCGTTCGGCGGTACGTTGGCTAATTTCTTCACGTTCGATCGCAAGATCCAGTAAAGAGCCACCAGCCTCATCTGATAAATCATCCTGAAATTCTCCAGGTTCTTCCCCAGACTTGGGGCGATTGAGCGAATTCATTGTAGGGTACAGATAATCTCGCAACCACCGCCCCAATTTTGCCAATCGCACCTCGATTTGAGCGGGAGTAAATGACGCACCAGGAACGATTAATTGACTAGATCTCTGAGTATTATAAAAATCAGCGATTTCCTGCCACATCGCTGGATCGGGCGAGGAACGTTCTCCACTACTCTCATTTGGAGTATCCAATGTTTTGAAACAAAACCAAGCTAATCGATACTGAGCTGCTTCTGGCTCGGCAATCCCGACGCGATCGAGTACCTCACTTACCCGCTTTTTACTCCACTTTCGTAATAACGCCCAATCGCTACAAATATCTACCGCTTGACGCTGGCGAAGATGATCTTTGAGCGCGTTAGTCAACACCAACGATGCATAAGATTTGAGACTACTACCTCGATCGACAGCAAAACCATTGAGCACCCGCCGAATATCGATATTAGTAATCTGAAAATAATCTGCCAAAGTATACTGACTCTTCGTCACCCGCCGCGCCATTTGTTGCGACACCCAGTAACAAGATTCCTGTAGATAAGCAAATAAATGAGATTCTGCTAAAGGTGAATCCTGACTCTGCCACCGTTTAAACCAGTATATCGACCACAAGCCCTCAGATCGATCGTCCTGCGCTGCTACACACTGCATACTCCGTCGCAATCTCCCATCAGCCAGCCACCGCCGAAAATCATCCCCTTCCAAGTAGGCAAAAGTGGAAAACAAATCGAGAATACTAGTCCGAGGATTCATGGCAGCGTGAATACATAGATAGACCTCATTCTCTCACGAATATCGAGTAGCGGGTACTTCGAGTTCGTAACTATTCACAGGTACAAAATGGGATGGAGAGCAATCTCTACGCTGACTGAATAAAAATAACGAACCAATCGTAGAAGTTCGTAGATACCAATTCAAACCTAATCAATCGCGGTTTGAATAACAACACTAGGAGACTAAAATTATGAAATCTCTTGATCGTCAAGAAATCAAAAAACCAGCAGCTAAATCGATGAAACGATTCGTGATTCGTGAGGCAGAATCTATCCAGACAACTCGTGCATCAACATATGGCATGTGTTGCTGTAGAGGCTGTTAATCGATGAAACTGCTAGTTATTAGTTAATGGTAGCTAGCAGTTAACATTAGTAATTTAGATATTATTGTTTCTCAATAGCGACTCTAGACACATCTAATTGGTTTAGCAATTTTAGCGTAAATAGTTGATAACAGTGATGAATAATTACACAACCAACTCTCTAGTCTCGGTTCACCCATTTACTCGCCAAACTGAAGGGTCTGAGGTTGTAATCGGGATTCCAGGAAACGATCTGTTTTTGGTGTTGCCCCATGATGCAGTCGAACTACTGGATTATCTAGCATCAGGTAAGACTATCGGCGAAGCTAAATCAATTTACCAAGACAAATATGGAGAAATACCAGATTTAGAGGATTTTGTTCATGGTTTAGAACGGCGAGGATTTGTTACAATCATGGGCGATTCTAGCTTCGATCGAGCTGTGGCTAAAACTCCTGATAAATCTCAAATCAATCGCTACCATTTTGCTAACTTTCCCCAATCTCTAGCTCAAAAAATATTTAGTATTCCTGCATTAATCATTTATGGTTTTCTCGTTGGACTGGCACTAGTTTTAGCGATCGCAGAGCCTGAGATTATTCCTAGTTGGAAAGCTTATTTTTTTCAACAGAATACTACCCTGATGATTCTATCACTGATAGCGATCGATTTTGCGATCTTGTTCATCCATGAAATGGCTCATCTAATTGCGGCTCGTTCTTTGGGCGTTTTTTGTCGCTTGGGAATTAGCCATCGAATGTGGACTGTAGTAGCGCAGACGGATATGACTGGAATCTGGAATGTACCCAGACATAAACGCTATTTACCATTATTAGCAGGCTCCCTCATCGATCTAGTTTCGGCGGCGATACTTGTGATTATCTTGTTCGCTCACTATCAGGAGTGGCTGATGATACATCCGATTGGATCGCAATTGCTTCAAGCTTGTTTGCTCAACTATTTGATGGGATTATTATGGCAAGGCTATTTCTTCATGCGGACGGATTTTTACTATATCTTTGCCAACTTATTTGGTTGCAAAAATTTGCTCCAAGATACAGAAATTTTTGCCCGCAATCAAATTAGTCGAATCTTTCCTCGGATACGTCGAATCGACCAATCTCATATACCAGTCTATGAAAGGCGGGTAATTCGGATTTATACAATTTTATGGCTATTATGGCGAACAGCAGCAATAATTGTACTAGTTTTAATTAATTTGCCCTTGATGTGGCATTACTGTGGATCTTTATTTACTACGTTGAGTGCTGGCTATTCAATCCATCCTTACGCTTTTATTGATGCCTTATTTCTCCTAATCCTCTTTTTGTTGACTCAATGTTTGGGATTGGGAATGTGGATCTGGGGTTTTCAAACAAAATCTAAATTAGTTAATATTTAATTACAAAAATTATGAATATCGAGCAAGAAATTCCCACTAACTTATTACAGTCGATCGGTAAAACAATTGTCTTGGAAGCTAACGATGGACAAGCGCGGCGATCTGCGATCGAAACATGGTTGCAATCGGCTAAAGTTGATGGTGCAGATACTTGGCTATTGAGAACAGATCGAGATCGAGATGGTTTGTGGGCTGGACTACAAGATTTATTAATCGAGTTACTCCCTCAAATTCAATCACAAGCACCAGATTTAATTATCCAGCACGATTATGAATTAGTGCGAATTTTACCAACTTTTCGGCATACTATATCCGTCCGCCACTCCAGCTTAACAGATATAGCAGATGAATCAGAACAAATTCGCAATTATCCAGCCGATCGAGCCTTTAGAATTATTCAGGGAATTATCGATTTACTCATTGATTGGTTCGATCGATCTGTGAGTTCTCATTGGATAATTGCTTGGGATGCTTACGATCAATCTGGTGCTCTAGTTCGTCTATTTGTCCGTGAATTAGTCCGCCGTGCTGGAAATAGATTGAATTTGACAGTGCTAATTGCCATTTCTCCCGAAGCTCCTACGGATGTAGTTAATAAATTCGACCCACAGTATTTAGGTGAATATATCTATCTAAATTTGCCGTTTAACTTGACCCCAGATAGTTGTCAACAAGAAATGAGCGATCTGGTAAAACAATTAGAGTCAAAGATTGAAAACAATCCGATCGATCGAGAAACATATCTGCCTCAATTAATCCATTATTTACGATCTGGTAATTCTCCAGAATTAGCTTTTAGATACCAAGTTAAATTAGCTGCTCTCTATGTAAGAAAAGGCTACTATGAAGATGCCTTGGCAATCTCGCAAGCAGCTTTAGAACAGCAAGAAATTTATTATCCAACCGAGCAAAAACAGCGATGGTATATTCAATCAATGTTATGTGTCTGCTATATGTCTTTGGATAAACCACTCCAAGCTCAAGTAGTAGTAGAAACATCTTTGCAAGAAACAGATCGATCCGATCTAATCTTTCGCAATTGTTTCATGATAGCAATGCTATATACTCGAAAATTACCCGTTCTGGATCTAGTAATGGGAGAAGTATATTTAGAGAGAGGTTTAGCAGCAATCGAATTTGCAAATCTACCGATCGATGAAAAGGTGTTCCATCAAACTGCTAACCGTAATGGATTAGCACTCATCCGATCGCGGCAAGGCAAGTATCAAGAAGCAATCGAATTATGTGAATGGTGTTTGGTGCAAATGAATAATGTCTATAGTGCCGAAAAACATCGTCTTTATCGATCTGTATTACTATTTAATATCGCTCAAGTTTATAATTCTATCAATGATTTTGACCGAGCTATTCACTTCTTGAGCCTGACGATCGAACTCGATCCAAATTACTCAGAATACTGGAATATGCGCGGTAACTGGTACTTTAGTATTGGCAATATTCCCCAAGCTTTGACAAATTACTTACAGGCGATCGAATTAAGTGCCCCTTACCCAGAAGTGTGGGCAAATGTGGGACATTGCTATCGTCATTTAGGCGAGACAGTGCAAGCGGTAGCCGCCTATTCTAGATCCTTGGATTTAGAACCCCAGCAATTCGCAATTTTCGTAGCTCGCGCCCAAGCCTTTGAAACTTTGGGTGAATTCGATCCGGCTCTAGCTGATTATCATACTGCATTAATGATCGATCCTCAACAACCTCTGGTGTTAGCCAATCGAGCGATTTTATTCTATGAATTAGGATATTTATCAGCAGCGATCCAAGATTTAGATCGAGCAATTGTGATGGCTCCAGATAATGTAGATCTTCATCAAAATCGATCGATCGCTGTAGCTGCGATGGAACATTTATAAATCACTGGCTAAGATGGTTGGGTTTCACCTTCGTTCAACCCAACCTACAGATGGCTACTCGCAGACAAGCCTGCGCTTGTTCATCAGTAGGCATAGATATTTCTCAATTATAGCTAACAGGGATATCCTACGCCAATTTTGCCCCAGTCGATCGAGTCCCCAAATCCCAACCTTGATCGAACCTACAATCCACAAACCCGAATCGATCCGAATTAGAGATAAAATTATTGTAGGCTTCTAACCAATACAATCATTATGGGTACACCAGTAAAAGAACAGTACATCATCGATCGCGAAGGAAATAAGACAGGTATTATTTTATCGATCGAGCAATACGAGCAAATGTTAGAAGATCTTCACGATCTGGCGATCGTTGCCGAACGTCGATCCGAGCAACCAGTTAACCTAGCAAAAATGCAGGAATGGTTAAAAGAAGATGGAACCTTATGAAATCGAATTTCAGCCATCAGTAAGGAAAGATTTTCGCAAGTTATCGCCAGATAATGCTAGTCGGATTTTGCCAAAGATTGAAGAATTAGCAACAGATCCGTTTCCGCCTCAGTCGATTAAACTTAAAGGCAGTCAATATTTATATCGAATTAGAGTTGGAGATTATCGAATTGTTTATGCAGTCGATCTAGATGCGGGTAAGATCTCAATTTATCATGTCAGGCATAGACGAGAAGTTTACCGCGATCTATAATAATGCTGACGATCGAATCAAATTTATAAGTCGATCGAGTCCCCAATTCCCAACCCCGATCGAATCTACAATCCACAAACCCAAATAGATCGAACATATCTAGAAATGATGGGCGGGTTCGTTCAGGATTAATCTGTACATTTCGATATTCCTAGCATAAACCCGCCCCTACAAACCCTAGAATAAGATCGATCGTCACAGAAAAATGATCGATCTCATCTACAAAATATTTATCATAATTATCTTTGCACGGTAAAGAGCGATCGTACCATCGAACCCTTGAGTTATTGATTTTTCAATGTCAACTCAACCCATAGCAGGAACTCTAACTATTGAGGTGGGGCTGTACGGGAAATCTCCTTAGATGGACCTGTCAATAAGCAAAACCAATCTTTGAAACTATTTTGAAAACAGATCCCTTGTGATTTTGGGGAATTGCTTAAAATACAATTTCGCTTCTCCTCAACTGCCGCTGTAGTACGACCGCAGAAATAGTAGTTATAACTACCGCGAATATCGTATACGGGTCGATCCATATCGAGAGCGAGGCTCCGTGAGTTAGCTGCCCGAGATACATCTCCAATTGTTGCCCGCCGAGCTTTACGGGCGACTTCTATTTTGAGATCGGTGACAAAGCTCATGCTGCCCATATTTCCATCAAAAGCTTCACCGTTTTCTATATGACAAGTAAAGTACTTTTCTGCTTGCCTAGCAGTAATTGCGCCTGTTTTTGGTTCCGATCTCGATGGACAAGATTGAGGTACTCTCGACGTTCCATACCGCAGATCTTGGGCAGCAAGCATGGTAGGCGTAGATAGCGCAAATAGCGTCAATCCAGCGACTCTAAAGATTAATTTTAAGTTCATGAGAGGTATATTTTTTGTTAATCAGCAGCATAAACATAGCACAAAATATACATGGATTGAAATATGTATTTTGCGATATTTTATACTCAAAGGAGAAGAATCGATCGACTTCAGTATATTCGCTCGCGTAGCGTACTGTAGGTAATCAAACCCCACCCAATCCCACACAACCAGATCCGCGCTACGATAGATAATCGCCCAAACAAACAGAAACAGAGGCAAAATCGTGGCAGTTGCAGTAGATAGTCTCATTACTCCTGAAATCCTCAAACCCGCACGTTACCTCGGTAACGAACTCGGTGCGGTGCATAAACCGTGGGAGAGTGCGACAGTCCGCTGGGCACTGACATACCCAGAGATCTACGAAGTTGGGGCGAGCAATCTGGGGCATATTATCCTCTACAGTATTATCAACGCCCAGCCGCGCCAATTGTGCGATCGAGCCTACCTTCCCGCAGCAGATTTAGCTCAGAAATTACGCGATACTCAGACTCCATTATTCGGGGTGGAGTCGCAGAAATCCCTCGCCGAATTTGATATCCTCGGTTTTAGTCTCAGCTATGAATTGGGCGCGACGAATATCTTAGAGATGTTGACTCTCGCGGGAATTCCCCTGACGTGGCGCGAACGTGAAGCAGGTAATTATCCGCTGATTTTTGCAGGGGGACAGACGGCGACATCCAATCCCGAACCCTATGCGGATTTCTTTGACTTTATTGCCTTGGGAGATGGGGAAGAATTATTACCCGAAATTGGGTTGGTGGTTGAAGATGGCAAAGATGCAGGGTTGAGTCGGCGCGATTTGTTATTAGATCTGGCGCAAGTTCCAGGCGTATATGTGCCCCAATTTTACGATCTGCATCCCGATGGGAGTGTCAAGCCCAATCATCCCGATGTACCAGAGCGCATTCTTCGACGGGTAGCTACCCCGATTCCAGCATACTCGATCGGGTTGGTGCCCTATGTCGAAACCGT
>NZ_JANOJV010000204.1:0-9937 GCF_031418915.1 Chamaesiphon sp. VAR_48_metabat_135_sub
GCGATCGCGATCGCAACTACTCGATCGACCTTGCTAATCCAGAAATTAGCTTCAGCCCCGAAAACCTTACGCCTAGAGAATCGAACCTTGTTAACCCAATAATATCCTTTGCCTCTGTGCGTTGAAATCAGCTAAATCATTGATTCTGCCGATTGACAGAAATCATCTCCACAAACACAACCAGCGACAGCGATACCATTGACTACTTTTACAGTCCTGGCAAGGGTTTAAACCTCAATTTAACTTCGCTAAAATGCTACTATAATCCAGCTTCGATCGAAACACATACAACTGTGTTTTTGTTTCGACAAAATATGGATTGTAATATAAATCACAGATTTGAGACTGGCAGCTTACGACTTACGACTTACGGCTTACGATTTAATTTTAATTACCCTAGCGGGATTACCAACAGCAGTTGCAAAATCGGGGATATCCCTAATCACCACAGCACCTGCGCCGATCGTACACCATCTCCCGATCCGAATACTAGGGATGACGATGGCACCAGCACCAATATGGGTGCCTTCACCGACTTCAACGTGACCGCACAAAGTTGCGTGAGGAGAAATATGCGCATAATCACCAATGGTATTGTCATGGTCGATGCTTGCAGCGGTATTGACGAGCACGTGTGCGCCGACTTTCGCGCCAGCTTGAATTATCGCTCCTTGCAATACAACCGTGCCAAAACCAATGCTAGCCTTGGCAGAGACAATTGCCGTACTGTGAATAGCAGTGCCAAAAGTTGCATCGATTAACGAGGCGAGTTCTGCACGTCGGGAATTGTCACCAACACTGATAATCAAGGGTGCATCTAATTCGGGAAAACCTTCTCCCAACAAGCGGATGCCATCACGCACTTCAATGCCCTTAAATTTGGCATTGGGAGGATTATCATCAAACATGCCAATTACAGCGATGTCCAGGCTGTTGAGGATATCGGTGATGACCTTTGAGTGTCCACCAGCTCCATACAAGTACATGTATTTAGTAGCCAGATTTATGTACATAGTAAATAAATAGTTATTGCCGATATCATACGCCCAAGCTTTGCCTTGGTACATCGGACAAATAGATCGATCTAAATGCTGAATTATTTTGCGATCTTAGCGGATGCATGTTGTTTGAGCAAGGGTTCTTGAGAATTTAAAGAAATACTTACGATCCTTAATTGCTGAATTCTGTGCTGTTTGTGTTGGCGATCGCTTGCGGATTGGCACAGCTTCTGCTCACACAGCAGCAGCTACAATCAGATATCTCACTAACAGTATATTCAGTGATTCGCAAAGCGGATCGGGACGAAAATCGATCTTCAACATCCCACAGAGATCGATAACTGTTGCCAGATTCCTATAAAATCTTGCCGATCGGGATTGCTGCCCACCAAAACTTTGAATTTATGATCGCATTATAACTAAAGATCCAATAATGTATCCACCCAGGCTGGTGCTTTGGGAATCGGATTACCAAGACGCTCAAACATCAGGAGCGCAACCAAATGGATGACAAAAAGATAGACGAAATTACTGAGTAAGATTAAGGCGATCGCTAAAATTTGAATTACCAGTAAACTAGGTTCGGCGAGGATGCCCAATTGAACGAAAATCCATTCAGACAGATCGCGAATTCTGACCATCAAATACATCCACAGATCTTCTCCCAATAAAATCGAAGTCCACCAAAAGCGAAAGAACACGCCGAAACAATCGAGCAAAGCACCCAAAGAAATCGAAGTCAACCAACCAACCCGCCGTCGCCAACAGGCACCTAATTGAACGCCCATAATGCAATAGGGGATCGCAAACAAAATGCTTCGCGATGGTCCCATTAGCACTGACAGTAATAATGCCGAGACAAGGGCGGTCATCCAACCCGCTCGATAGCCCCAGCGTAAATAGATTAAGGCAATCGGAATCGGAAAAAAGATTTTGAAAATCGGCCCAATGGGGAAATAAAAATTTAATAACCAAAGTAAACTAGCCGTACTAGCCAGGAAAGCGGTTTCCACCAACACAATCGGTGGTTTGCCACCAGCGATATTAGTTACTTTTGATGTCTGCTGTTCGGGGGGGGATTGATGTTCGAGAGGAGATGCCAATGGATTACCTCGATCGCCTGCACGATCGGCTAAATGAGTTATGATGTAGATCCGGTTGTGTAAGCTTGTTATTTCTAATTGTAGATCGACTCACAACCAATCTAAATAGTTGAGATTTCGATTAGTAAAATTTCCTGTGGTGGAGTTGCCTAATTTTTTTTGATATGTCGGAACTCAGCACGAACCCGAATAGTTTAAACACAATCGCCAATACTGCTAATATCGCTCGGACGATTGCTTTTGAGAGACATCAAATTGAGATTCGGGCTGTTCGAGAGGACGAGATCCACTGCGTTGCCGATATTATCACTCGGAGCTTTCATTTCGATCGCGGGTGGATGAGATGGTTTGCACCCCTGTTCAAGCTGGGCATCGCCGAAGATTTACGCCATCGTCTCCGCTCCCATGTCTCTAGTGCCAGCCACGGCAAAGTCCAGCAACAAGTTTGCTCGATCGCCCTGTATGCCGATCGAGGACAATCGCAAGTAGTTGGGACGATTGAAGTTGGTGTGCGGACTACCAATTCTCGGACCGAACCGATCCACCTGAGCGCAGCCGCACCGCTGACGACACAATACTGGCACGATCGTCGTCGTTATATCTACATCTCCAATCTAGCTGTCAGTCAAGATTTTCGACGGCGAGGAGTCGCTCAAGAACTACTCAATAACTGCGAACAACTGACCAAATCTTGGGGGTATTCAGAACTCCATCTTCATGTCATGGGTAATAACGAGCGCGGGCGAAACTTGTATCAAAAATTAGGTTATGAGATCGTTTCCAGCGAATCGATCTGGTCGATTATCCCTTGGCATCGACCAGAAAGATTATTTCTCCGCAAACAGCTATAGCCCCTTTACGAGTATTACGTTAGAGGGTGGGGTGTAGGGGTGTGCCAGAGCGTTTATTACCTTTGTACTCTCCAACTCCCGAATCCCGAATCCCGAACCCCAACCCAGCAACACCTCCGTAATGACCGATCTCGATCCAACAGTTGAATTTGCCAACCAGATCAGTGCATCCTTGTTACGGTTGCGGCGGAAATCGCCATTTTTTGGGACCTTGGCGATGTTCGCACGGTTTATTCCCACGACAACCATTCCCGCTGCTGCTACAGATGGACGAGATATATTTTTCAATCCTGAATTTCTGAAATCTTTGCCGACTTTACAACAGGATGGAGTGCTCTTACATGAAATTCTCCACGCAGCACTATTGCACCCCTTGCGATTGAAAGAACGGGAGCCAGAATTGTGGAATATTGCGGCTGATATTGTGGTCAATGGGATGATTCTGCGCCAGAGTGGATTTGAATTACCACCAGATGGATTGCGAGATGAGCAATTAGAACATTTCAGCGTTGAAGAAGTATATGAGTTATTGCAATCTGCTCGGGGCAATGAGTCGGTTGCTAACGCAGCTAATCCGTGGCAATTAACCGATCTCGACTTACTCCCGAGGAACCCAGCGAAGGCTACCAGACCAGTAGTCGCAGGCACAGAGACGAGCCTAGAACTGGCCGATCGTCAGGAATTAACCGCACATTGGCGACAGGCTCTACAACAAGCAACTGCAATTGGCAAAGCTACTCAATTTGGTAAATTACCGAGCGGGAGCGATCGGGAATTAGCCTCAGTCATCAATCCTCAGCTAGACTGGCGATCGTACCTCTGGCGATATTTAGTCCAGACTCCCACAGATTTTCAGGGATTCGATCGCCGTTTTGTGGGACGGGGCATCTACATCGAAGCATTGCAGGGTGAATCAGTACGGGTGTATTTGGCGATCGATACCAGTGGTTCGGTGGGGGAAGCAACACTCGAACTATTTTTGAGCGAAGTCAGCGGCATTTTAGGTGCCTATCCTCACCTAGAGTGCGAGTTATATTATGTTGACTGTGAAGCTTACGGTCCTTATTCGATCGCCATCAATGCACCGTTACCAACCCCCGAAGGTGGTGGGGCTACATCATTCGGACCATTCTTCGATCGAGTCGCCAGCAGATGGGATGGATATACTCAATCCATTTGTATCTACTTAACTGATGGCCGTGGTGAATTCCCCCAATCTGCACCAACGTTACCCACTCTCTGGGTTGTAACCCCTGGCGGACTAGATTTAGCTCAATTTCCATTTGGGGAAGCAGTTCGGCTGATCGAAAATCTCTAGGAGTCTGCGGTGTAAAACTATTCAATCGGGATTTGGGGTGTGGGATTTGGGAATAGTCTCATAACTCGTGCCGTCTATATACTCGTAGTCCAGGTGCTGTTTCGATCGGAGAGTGGAGAGAGAAAAATTAATGAACCGAGGAGATCGATAGTTAGTGAAGCATCCTGAGTGGGAACAATATGGGAAGTTGTCAGAATTGAGATTTCTGGAATAACTGTATGGTCAGAGCCAAGGTGCGTCAATGTGTAACATCTGTAGAAGGATCTAAGTGAGCCAATGCGGATCGAGAACCAATGACTTTTTTGGTAATTTCCCCGACACAACCATCAAGCTACAACGATTTTTCTTCTGAAAACTTCAGTTGTCGGAAATATCCTCGCTCGAATCGTTTGACTAAAACCTAGATAAAAACTGCTTAATTTCATGAGAATTAATGACCCAAACTTACTTCAACAAGTCGTTAACTATCTTGATAAACATCAAGAAGCAGTTCGCATAAAAAAAATGCTGTATTGCTTATGTACGGGAAGATGGGAAAAAGACAATGACTATCTCAATTCGATTAATTTTCAATATTTGATCGAACAACTAGTCAGAGAAAATAATACTCTCGATCGGTTTAGATTATTATTACAAAAACTAGTTAAAACAGTTAACAAGCCCAAGCAGTATATTGATATTGCCAAAGTAATTTATCTGGCGATCGGGCAATTATACCCTGAATTTCGCCAAGAACATGGAGGTAAAACGCCAGCACCTGCCCCCGCAGCCCGAATACCTCATCCCGAATCCACCGACTCATCGATAAGTCAGGCTGTCCCATCGGCATTTCAGCGGGCTTACGCACCACAACCTACCCAGTTAAGTAGTTTAGATGTCCCTTCTTCGATCGCCCGCGCCTACAACCCTGCACCCACCCAAGCTTTTACCAATCAGGTTGTCCCCTCAGCATTAGAACGAGCCTACGCGCCACAACCCACTCAACAATTTGACACACAAACACCCGCTTACGATGAAGTAGATGAATCTGCCTATGAAACTTATTATGATGCAGAGCTGGGCGAAGACCAATTCGGTAGCGCAGAATCTATCCCAGAGACATTAGTACCCGAATACGATCCCTTTGTCTTGCGTCAGAACGTAATGAGCTATAGCAATCCATTGCGTGCCAAAATAATTCTTTTGGTAATGTTGCGACCTAATTTCAATTTTAGTAGCCAATCAGCGGCAACAATGCGAGAATATCTTCTTGATGAGCTACTATTAGAGGTACTGAAGACTTATCCGACCATGCCACAACTTGAGGAAAGTATGACTTTTGCCGTCGAGCAACTAGTCGAAATTGAGGAGTACGGGAAAGCTGCAACTGGATTACTTCAATCTTTAGCACCTATATACACAATCAAAACTCAAGCTGCACGATAAAAAGAGAATATGACATTGCTCAATTGCAATATTTAGATATCTTTAATCACAAAATTCGACAGGTGATACCATGAGCTTGCCTTTTGCAATAATGCACAGGGTATCACTTTCAACTGTCTTGAAAAGGTGCTTTACTTGCGGCGTTTTTATTCGGGGGTTCCCCCCGAATAAGAAAACGACAAGACAGGGGAAACCCCAAGACCGCACTTTTCGCTTTCAACTTTCAACTTTCAACTTATTTAATTATGGTACGAACTGCATCGACAATGCTACCTTTAGGCGTAAGTGCGCCAGCTTTTAACCTCCCCGATGTTGTCAGTGGATCGCCGATTTCCCTGGAAACATTTGCAGGCAAATCGGCTCTGCTAGTCATGTTTATTTCCGTTCACTGTCCATTTGTCAAGCACGTTCAAACTCAATTGGCACAGATTGGCAAAGACTACGGTATGAAAGGTTTGGGGATGGTCGGCATCAGCCCGAATGACATCGATAAATATCCTGATGATGCTCCCGAGCATTTACAAGCTTTAGCCCATGCTGAGGGGTTTAATTTCCCCGTCTGCTGCGATCCTAGCCAAGCTGTGGCGAAGGCTTATACTGCTGCTTGTACTCCCGATTTCTTCTTGTTCGACCGCGACTTCCATTTGGCTTATCGAGGGCAATTAGATGATAGTCGCCCTTCTAATGGTAAACCAGTCACTGGTCAAGATTTACGCCACGCGATCGAGTCACTCCTGGCTGGTAATGAAGTAGATCCAACTCAACGCCCCAGTATTGGCTGCAATATCAAGTGGATTCCTGGTAACGAACCTGAATACTTTACAGGTATCCGCGCTGAGGAATAAAATGTAGCGGCAATTCCATCAATGGATAATTAATATAATTATCCATTATCCATACTATTCTTCCCATTCAGACATAGATCGAGCCTCTGATTCCCGAATCTGCTGTTGGAGATCTTGCCAGTTGACCGATGTACTTACTTTGTCGATGAACAATTTACTATCTTGTAAATAGAGTAATCGAGAGCTAAATCTTGCGGCTAATTCTAATTGATGATTGACAACGATCGTGCCTATTTGTTTCGATCTAGTGATATTAGTTAGGGTCGTTAAGATACGTTCGGCAGTGGTGAAATCTAGATTAGCGATTGGTTCATCTAATAGTAAGATTTGCGGTTGAGTAATTACCCCTCTAGCGATCGAGACAATTTGTTTCTGTCCAGCAGAAAGTTGTAATTCAGTTCGATCGAACCAATCTGTCGGAATCTCAAATTGTTCGGTAATTGTGACGATCCGCTGCTTAATCTCTTCTGCACCTAAAGATTGCAACTGCAACGGATAAGCTAGAGCTTCCCGCACTTTCATCCCCAATAATTTCGGTTCTTGACTCACTAACATTACTCGCTGTCTGAGGGTCACAGGCGAAATCGTTTGATAGTTTTTTCCATTTAATAGTATCTGTCCGCTTGTTGGGTCACAGAGACGGTTTAATAGCCGTAACAACGTACTTTTCCCCACACCTGTAATTCCCGTCAAAGTAATGCATTCACCTGCAGCCAGACTAAATGAAATATCCGTCAGCAGTTGGCGAGTAAAATTGGGTGGAGTGTAGCCGAGCGATTCGAGTTTAAGTAGCAATTAGGGGAAAGGGGAAAGGTGTATGCGATCCGCAATGTCAAATGTCAAATGTCTACCAGATATTTGCTAAATTGAGGATAAATCCAGGTAAAGTATCTTCTCCATCGAGCTGTGTTGGCGATTTTCAAATTTCCATTTCTCGATCGATCCGATAAATCTCCACACTTTGATTGTTCCAACCGCAGATCGCGATTGGTTTCACACATCTCTTGGAACTGCGCGGGAGTGAACTTCACCGCACTCAGATCGATCGGGAGACTGGGGCTAAACTCAATGGTGATAGTTATAATATTGTCCTCTATTCCTGAGCTATTTCCCCTTTAAATACTAACTCAGCAGGCCCAGTCATATAAACACGATTGTCTGCAGGCGACCATTCAATTTGCAGACAGCCACCAGGTAATTCTACCGTACAATATCGATCGGATTTGCCAGTCAAGACCCCAGCGACGACCGTCGCACAAGCCCCCGTACCGCAGGCTAATGTAATTCCAGCCCCACGTTCCCAGACGCGCATTCTAAGATAATCGGGACGAATAACTTGGACAAATTCTGTATTAGTCCGTTGGGGAAAAACAGGATGATGCTCGAATTTTGGCCCTAATACTGCCAAGGGAATTGCATCAGCATCCTCAACAAAAGTCATGCAGTGAGGATTGCCCATACTGACACAGGTTACAGTCCATGATTTGCCATCAACTTCAATCGATTGGTTAATCACTCTATCATCCACCATCCCCAAGCTAGTCGGGATTTCTACGGCGGACAAATGCGGTTCCCCCATGTCAACCTGTACTTGTCCCTCTAGCAGCACTTCTGGCGTAATTGTGCCCGCTAGGGTATGAATTTGATAGGTAACACCTAAATCGGTTTTATCTTCCAAATCGGCAATAAATTTCGCCATGCAACGAATCCCATTCCCGCACATTTCTGGCTCCGAACCATCGGAATTAAAAATCCGCATCGAGTAATCCGTACCATTTTGTCCAGGTAGGACGAATATCACGCCATCAGCACCGATCCCAAAATGTCGATCGCACCAAATAATTGCCTCTTCTGGCTCAATAATGGGAGTATCGCGATGACGATTGTCAACCAGGATGAAATCGTTGCCTAAGCCTTGATATTTGCTAAATGCGATCGACATAATTTAGATATTAGGTTTTAGGTTTTAGGTATTGTCCAATCACCAAAACACCTGACGGGGAAAATACGACTGCACAACTCACCAATTACAATGGCGGATGGCGACGACGATCCAAATTGGGTAATGGTGTCTGGTTAGAACTAGGAGTTAGATATAATTGCTTAGATTTGCGGTCGGCTATAGTTTCAGATTGCTGAATGCACCACCAGCGGTAGCCGATAGCCACACCAGAAGTTAGCAATCCTAAAATCATCAATGTGCCAATCTCATTTACGCCACCGAGGACAGCATCAACGGCACCAACAACGATTAGAAAGCTGGATATTGGTTCTTTGCGGTATAGTCTTTTCAAGACGGTCGGAAATATCGCGTTCATTTATAGGTGGTGAAACGAGGATTGGTGGATCGCACAGCTATTAGGTGCAATGGATCTATTATCCTATTTTACAGTCTCAGTCCAGAGGATCGATCGCCGATGACTAGAAAATTAGTCAATTCACTGAGTTACGGTACCCCTATTATGCCCAAATTTAGGTCTAAACCTTAATTTAGTCCCAATCCCATCCAGGCGAGGGGGTTTTGACCTGTAAAGTATTCAATAATTAATAGTGCTGCAAAGCCAATCATCGCCGCTCTGCCATTAAACTGCTCCGCAAAGCGATTGAAACCAAATTTAGTGACGACTAATTTGGGTTGGACAGTAGGTTGTGGTTTTGCCATGATCGAAAGTATTTCAATTTGTAAAGTTGGTTAGTATTTATTTTACGGCTGTTTGACTCGATCCGCTAGCCACAATCCTGAGATCTAGATGAATCGAATTCGCTCGACATCGAAGTGAAAGCCTTTTGAGGACTAGGTTATCTACCTATTTTTAAATAATTTGCCCGAAGATTGAACCTCCATCGAGACTTGCCTGTCTAAACATACATCAAAACAAATAAATCAATGGAGTTCGATCGTGAATAAGTTAATCAGTACTGTTATTTTAGCCACTGCGGTAGTATTTGCACCTTTAGCAGCACAAGCTGGTCAGATCCAAAGTCGGATTAATCATCAGGAAACCCGAATTTACCAAGGTGTAAAAAACGGTTCGATCTCATCCCAAGAATATAAACATCTCGAACGACGCGAAAACAGGATCCAAGCATCAAGACTCCGCGCTATTCGCAGTGGTGGTAAATTTACTAAGGCTGAGAAATATCGCCTCAACCACCGTTTGAATAATGCTTCCCGCCGTATTTATCACGACAAACACGACTAGCAATATAAAGAAGACTGACTAATTATTGACATCAACAGTACGGGTAATTCAGGAAGCGGTATCTGCTATGGCAGATGCTTCGCCAATGCGCACACCTTTGTTTTCCGAGGGTTTAGCGAACCAAGCAGCAAGACAGCGACGCGCGCTCTGGAGGAAACCTCCAGGTTTAGCGCGTCAAGACAAGACATTACCCC
>NZ_JANOJV010000205.1:0-17350 GCF_031418915.1 Chamaesiphon sp. VAR_48_metabat_135_sub
TACCCTTATATTCAAGAGTCTCAATATTCGCCACACCGCGCATGGTAATCGAACCGCGCCCAGTCGCATAAGCCTCTTTAATCGGCCCAGTTCCCAAAATCTGCGCTCCCGTGGGAAAATCAGGGCCAGGGATATATTGCATCAATTCCATATCCGTAATCTCAGGATTGGCAATCAACGCCACCACCCCATCGATTAACTCACCCAAATTATGGGGCGGAATATTTGTCGCCATCCCCACCGCAATCCCCGATGAGCCATTGAGCAATAGCTGGGGAATCCGCGCAGGTAATACCGTCGGCTCCTGTTGCGAACCATCAAAGTTATCCGCAAAGTCAACCGTCTCCGCCTCAATGTCTCGCAACACCGCTTCCATCGTCAAAGCTTGCAACCGACACTCGGTATACCGCATCGCCGCAGGTGGATCGTTATCCACCGAACCAAAGTTACCATGTCCGTTAATCAACGGATTTCGCATCGAAAAATCTTGCGCCATCCGCACCAGCGCGTCATACACCGCTGTATCACCGTGAGGATGGTATTTACCCAGCACTTCCCCGACTACCCGCGCACACTTTCTGAAAGGTCGATCTGCTGTCAAACCCAATTCGTGCATCGCATACAAGATGCGGCGGTGGACTGGTTTCAAACCATCTCGTGCATCGGGAAGTGCTCGCCCTACGATTACGCTCATGGCGTATTCTAGGTAAGAGCTAGACATCTCAGTTCGTAGATCTGTGGGGATAATCCGCTCTTGGGAAGTAGTCATTAAATGCTCCGTCCAGCCTGCTAATTGTACTGTTTCGTTAGTTCAATTTTATCACATTTTGGGAGCCACAGGGGACGCTAGTTGTTGAGGCTGAACGGTTTGCTGGGTAAGGGGGTGGAAGATTAATTCAACATCCGGATCGAGTCAAGCAGGGTTGCCACTAAATTATGTCTTAAAATAAGATATCCCCGCCAGCGACCAAACTAACGGGGACATCTAGAGGCTAATAGCCTCACAATCAAAATATCTATTACCAAGTATGACACAAGCTAGAGAACCTGACGATTTCAGGACAGAGATGGATCGACGATTTGGGCATCTAAACAGACGGGTAGAACGGTTAGAGGATACCCAAATCTCACCACAGGAATTTGCCAGAGCTTTTGAACGGGTGAATGCGGATACCAGTGAAATTAAGAGCGAGATTAATACTCTCAGAGCTGAGATGAATAGTAAAATTGATGCTCTCAGTAATGAATTAAATGGAAAAATCGACACTATTCTGACACACCTAACAGGGGGTTAAAAACCACAAAAAATTGTAGGTTGGGTTGCTTGAGCGCAACCCAACCTCAACACGCTAATATCCTAGAAATGTTGGGTTTCATTCTTCTGCTTGGTGCGCTTCCATGGTCGGGAAACCCGACCGGAGCGCATCCGCAACCCAACCTACCCTAAAAAATTTGTCCTAAATATGAGAACATGCGTAAGCGATCGATATTACTCACCTCAGAACATCAGCTCTTGCCTTAGTCTATGAAAAAGTCTAATTCTGTACTTCCAACATTCGACTCAATGTTGATACCGACAATCCAAGCTTTGCAAACATTGGGTGGATCTGGCACAACAGAAGAGATATATGAACAGGTTGTTCAAATTCTAAATTTGTCTGATGAGGTGCTAGAGATTTTGCATGGCAACACATCACAGAGTGAAGTTAAATATAGACTTAGCTGGAGTCGAACGTATCTAAAAAAGTACGGACTTGTCGAAAATTCAGGTCGCGGCGTTTGGTCTTTAGTATCAACATCTGTAGACATTAAAAAATTAGACCGAAAAGAGATAGTCAGAGCCGTTCGAGAATCTGAAAAATCTAAAGTTATACAGACAGGTACTTTAGAAGAAACTGTTGAGCCTATTGAAATTACAGAAGAACTAGCATGGCATCAGCAACTTCACAAGCTATTGTTATCACTCGATCCTTATGCCTTTGAGCGTCTAGCACAAAGGCTACTGAGAGAGTCAGGTTTCGTTCAAGTGCAGGTAACAGGAAAATCTGGCGATGGTGGTATTGACGGAGTAGGAATTGCCAGAATCAACGGTTTCTTGAGTTTCCATGTTTTATTTCAATGCAAACGTTATCAAGGATCTGTTTCTTCTAGTCACATCAGAGATTTTCGAGGGGCTATGCAGGGGCGTACCGATAAAGGGCTATTTATTACAACGGGGACTTTTACTAGAGATGCGATCAAAGAAGCGACAAGAGATGGCGCACCACCAATCGATTTAATTGATGGAGAGCAGTTAGTCCAAAGACTAAAAGAGTTAGGGCTTGGTGTTAAAATTGAGATGGTTGAATCTATTGAGGTAGATATTAATTGGTTCGCGAAGATTTAAGTAAAATGGAAACTTACAGCGCAGCCAAACGGTGGAGTTCTGCTGTAAAAATTTCTGTACCAACCATTCTGGAGGTTGCGAGATTGGTTTGAGCTTGCTGATCGATCTCTAAATCTTCTAACCGCGCCAGTCTGTTGATTAAATGCTCGTAGTTATTAGCACAGGTTCAACCGCAGCTTGATGTAAAGCTTCACTGTGAGTATTTTGGATCTCAGTAATAGCAGGTGTTTGAAACCTGGTTGACTGACAAAAGTCAGTGAAGAGAGAGGTAAAATCAGTATCCGCAAAATCCATACCAAACTCTTTCAGGAACTTTACATCAGTACTGCCTGTGGGACTAATAAATATTGTCCCTCGATCGATTTAATCTCGCCAATACCCAAGCACCGATCTTCACTAATAACCTTGAAGTAACCATTCAAATCTGAATTTACGGGTGTTATTTTAATGCTGCTAACAGGTAAACGTTTCCCTTGACTCCAAAATTTCACCAGCTCTGCATCAGTCAGTATAACTGCGGGTAAATCAGCTAATCCTCGATCGGGTAGAATCGGCGTAAAGGTACCTGCTTGCTGCTGTTGTTCCAGCTCTTCTAGAGTAATGCTATCTGGTAACTGAAAGCCACAACTAGCATTTCGTTCTAAAAAGGCTAAAACACCTTTCGTGCCTAGTTTAACGCCCAAATCGCGGGCGATCGATCGAATATATGTCCCGCCACCACAAGCAATCTGCACCTCAACTTCAGGGAAATCCCCTGGTGTCCAATTGAGAATATCGATACTCTGAATATTTACCTGACGGGTAGGTACATCGATCACCTCTCCTGCACGTGCTAGCTTATACAATCTCTGTCCATTTACTTGAATCGCACTATACATCGGCGGAGTTTGGACGATCTCACCGATAAATTTGGGAAGTGCTGCTTGGATCTGTTCGATGGTTAGATCTGATACTGGCTCGGAGTAGATAATCTCTCCTGCGAGATCGTCGGTAGTAGTTTCTACACCCAACCGAATTACCGCTCGATATGCCTTCCCTGCTGGTAAATATTGTAATAGTCGAGTGGCTTGGCCGATCGCGATCGGCAAGACTCCCACCGCTGCAGGATCTAATGTCCCTCCATGTCCGACTTTTTTGGTATTGAGAATCCGCCGTACTTTTGCCACACAATCGTGGGAAGTCCAGCCTGGTAATTTCTTTAAATTGATAAATCCGTCCACAGGTTTTAGGTTTTAGATTGATATCAAGTTTTGCATTATATACTTATCTTTAGACCATTTTAGGTGTATATTTGCGACGATTGCGAACGGCAAAAAACAATACAATAAATGTACAGATACCTGCTAGATATAATGGATAACCATAGGTCGAAGGATTTCTTTGGTCTACCATCAACCCAGCAATGACAGGGCCGATACCATTAGCGGCACTCAAATATGAAGCATTTAAGCCAGACATTTTCCCTTGCTCTTCTGGACTGGTATTCAGCGAAATTAATGTACTAATCATGGGCTGAACTAGTGAGTTGAATAACGAGAAGATAATACTGATACCTAGAAAGAAATGAATATCAGGAATGACTGGCATCAACACAAATGATAGACTCCGAAAAAATAATCCAAAAAATAGAATCTTAACTAAACTCATGTATTTGGTCATCAGTTTTACGCCTTGAAGCTGCACCACAACTCCCACGATACCAATTGCAAAAAACAATAATGTCAGAGATTTAGTATCTTGATGTAAAACTTTCAAATAATAGGGCTGAAAGGCAAATGTGAATAGAGTAAATGTCGTGCCAACGCAGAGGTTAATGATAAACAAAATTCCCAGCTTGGGAAATGTTAATCCTTTAACTAAATCGCGCAAGCCCAAGTCAAAAATGTTTATACGATTGTCCACCTTTGTTTGCAACGTTTCTGGTAAAAAAAATATTGTCAAAACTAAAGCGATCGCGGCAAATGCCGATGACACCAAAAATGCGGTACCTAACGATCTTTGTTGGGCAACTAAACTCAAAACTGGCCCCATTACAAACCCCAAGCCTAATGATGCTCCAAATATTCCAAAACCTTTAGCTCGATTTGCTGGAATTGTAACATCAGAAATAACTGCTTGAGCAACTGAGATATTCCCGCCTGTGACTCCATCAAGAAAACGAGCAAAAAACAACACCATTGCATTGGGTGCTGTGCCTGCTAAAAGATTACCAATAACTGTTCCAGCTAAACTAATAATTAGTAGTGGTCTTCGCCCAAATCTGTCGGATAATTTACCAATAATTGGAGTAGCAAAGAATTGGGCGATCGAAAATATTGCAAATAGAAAGCTAGTTTCAATATCACTTAGATGAAACTCCCGTCCATATTGATAAATCGTGGGGATGAGGATCGTAAAACTCAGTGAGTTGATGAAATTAATTAGGGCAATAATCCAGAAGCTACGATTCATTGGGTTCGGGTTAGAGAATTAAACGAGAAAGCTGGCTGAATTTGCTGTTAGGATATCAATATGGTACGCGCAGGTTAAGCCACCGATTAGCTAGCGACTGAAGTCGCCATCAATCGTGCATAGTCAGGATGATGCGCGGACTAATACTAGAAAAGATATCGGTTCAATCGCACTGTATTTGCTGGTATCTGGGAGAATCGATCGAGTTTATTACTGTTTTTACAGGCGATTGTCCTTAACTTAAGTGTTATCACGGATCTGATGCCAAAATTGGTTTTGATAGATCGGGGAATTTTCGGATCGATCGTTATGTCAGTTTGAATTAGACTAAGTTCAACGAAAGCATAATTTCCACAAATATAATACTTTACTTCTCCAGGTATAGTTGGCAATCCTAGACCTACTAACGTTTACACGATTGACTTGTGTATCTCATCTAGAGATGAATGAGCTGAGTCTCAAGTTAACTAGAGCCACAAAGTGAAAGGTTAATACAGCATATTTTACTGGTTTAGCCTATCCACACGATTTCTAATACCCCACCCCGATTTGTTGCTGATACCTGTTAATAACTTATGCTACGACCTCACTATTTGAGACTGTCTTCCTTTGCCAAAAGTTCTCCGATCGAACAAACATTCCCTACTGGTAAGGGGTTTGGAGGGTCGAGTCTGCTGAGGATCGTACCCGATCGAGACCGAGTATTTCCGATTGTTAGTGATTCTATATCTTTCGTCGATCCTACACCATCAATCTGCATTCAAGCATCGTCACCGTTAATAATTGAAGTTAGCAAGATTTTTTTACTCGCACTATGGTTTTGGTGCTCGATCGGTGCCGATTTTTGCTTCAATAGTGTCAGCTCGATCGGGGGTTCCTACAATCGGGATGTTTAGCTTGGTGACAATTTACATCAATCAGTTGGGTTCCATCTGCCAACCCAAACTTTCGATTCGCTCATCGGTTAAGAAAGAGGTAGGTTCTAGCTGCAACTTTCCGGTCGAAATCCAGTTAGAATAATGAACCGACCTCGATCGAGACCTACTTACAGCTATTATCTGGATAGTTATTCTTGGTGCCATTTTGGTCGCCAACCAGATTTAATTGTCTGATGAGATCGAGCGATCGCTAGACAGTCATCTGGCACATCATTTACAATTGTCGAACCTGCGGCTGTTGTCACTTCGACCCCAATATTTAGGGGTGCGACGAGGGTATTATTAGAACCAATCCGTGTAAAACTACCGATGGTGGTTTGATGTTTGTTTTTACCATCATAATTAACGGTAATTGTCCCCGCACCGATATTAACTTGTTTGCCAACAATCGCATCACCGATATATGACAAATGAGCGACGTTAGTATTGTCACCGAGGGTCGTTTTTTTCAACTCGACAAAGTTACCTACCCGACAATATTCGCCTACCTGTACATGTTGACGGATATGGGCAAACGGTCCAATATTAGCATTGTGACCGATCGAGCTATCGATGATAACCGAGTGGAGTACTCTGACATTACTACCGACATGACTATTTTCAATTAGACTACCAGGTCCGATGCGGCTACCGATACCGATGGTGGTATCGCCACGTAGATGAGTTTGGGGTTCGATAATTGCATCGACACCAATCTTGACAGTATCGTCGATTGTCACGCTGTCAGGATCGATGATTGTCACCCCCGCCGCCATCCAATTATCTTTAATTCGCGATTGGATAATCTGATAAGCAGTAGCTAATTGACGGCGATCGTTAATGCCCAAAATCTCTTGATAATCGGGTACATCATATACCATCACTGGGGACAGGAAATTAACCGCATCGGTGATGTAATATTCCTGCTGATCGTTATTGCTTTGCAATTTGGGTAAGACTTCCTGGAGTTTCTGCCAATTAAAGCAATATATCCCCGCATTCACCCGCCGATTTTGACGTTGTATGTCGGTACAATCCCGATCTTCGATAATTTCTTTGAGTAGATCGCTACTATCACAAAATACCCGCCCGTAACCTTGGGGATTGGGGATTTGGGCTGTTAGTATGGTTGCCGCATTTTGATGCTGTTGGTGGGTCTGTAAGAGTGCTTTGAGCGTTTCGGGACGGAGGAGCGGAACATCTCCATTTAGTACGAGTAAATCTCCCGTAAAATCAGCCAGATGGGGCAGTAATTGCTGGACTGCATGTCCCGTTCCCAGTTGTTGCGCTTGCTCGACAAACTCCAAATCGGGATAATGGAGCATGGCTTGCTTGACTCGATCGGCTTGATAACCGACGATCGCCAGTTGTCGTTCTGGTTGAAGATCCGCACAACTAATCAGTACCCGTTCGACGAGCGATCGTCCTCCCAGTAAGTGTAATACTTTGGGTAAGTCCGATCTCATTCGCGTGCCCTTGCCCGCTGCTAGAATTGCTACTGCTACCATAAATATGACTACTACTGAAGGAAACTAAACACGCCTCTCTTAAAATACCCCATTGTTTGAGGTATGGATGCAATAGATCGCGCATAGTTTGCCATAGAGATAATTTTTACACTCGATCTCCTCATCCCCAACTCCTAATCCCTAATCCCTAATTTAATATGAGTTTATGGTTCAAACGGTTTATTGCAGCCATTTTCTTAGGTGGACAAACGATAGTCCACATTCTCAAAGGTAAATTTAACTATCCCAATATTCTGGAGCAAATGGCTTTGGTTGGGCCAGAATCATTACTAATCGCGCTATTGATCTCCACTACAGTTGGGATGGTATTTACAATTCAGGTGGCGCGGGAATTTATTAATATTGGTGCTGGACAAGTTGTCGGGGGAGTTCTATCCCTAACACTCACGCGCGAACTCGCACCTGTCCTGACTGCGGTAGTATTAGCGGGGAAGGTTGGTTCGGCGTTTGCGGCGGAAATTGGGACGATGAAAGTTAGCGAACAAATTGATGCGCTGTATATTCTCAAAACAGATCCGGTGGATTATTTAGTAATTCCTCGCGTGATCGCTTGCTGCGTGATGTTACCGTTACTAACCATTTTATCGATCGTTGCAGGAATGTTAGGCGGATTACTAATTGCGACTAGTGTTTATGGGATGCCGGGACGAGTATTTTTGGACTCAGCTCGCAATTTCTTGGATGCCTGGGATCTTTGTACTGCACCGATTAAAGCAGTTTGTTTTGGTGCGTTGATTGCGATTATCGGTTGTAGTTGGGGCTTGACGACGACAGGCGGTGCCAAAGGAGTCGGACAATCAACAACTACGGCTGTTGTCACTTCTTTGTTAGCTATTTTTATCTCTAACTTTTTTCTATCTTGGCTGATGTTTCAAGGTTCTGGTAGTGCTGTCTCTAAAGCAATGTAGGTGAATTTTCATATTCTTCGCAACTGACATCGAGCCATTCCCTTAGCTCGAACTGAACTGCCTAGCAATCAGAAACAAAACTAATGTGGATACGTCAGTTTATTTGTTTATATTGTGTGTTTTTATATTATGAGTTCCAAACAACCTAAATCTAAATCTAAAGTCGAAAATCCATTGATTGAAACCCTCAAAACACTTGGATTGAGCGTAGTCTTTGCCTTTGGAATACGGACAGCCATTACCGAGGCTTGTTATATTCCTTCTGGCTCCATGTTGCCTACACTACAAATCAACGATAAACTAATGATAGATAAAATTAGTTATCGGTTTTCTAATCCAGTTCGTGGGGATATTGTTGTTTTTAAACCTCCAGTCCAATTAGAAAAAGAATTAGATGCTGAAAACAAACCAAAGGAGAATTTTATCAAACGAGTAATCGGTTTACCAGGAGAGCGTATTGAGGTTAAAAACGGTAAAGTTTACATCAATGAGAAAGCAATCTCCGAAAAATATATTGATGAAGCTCCTAACTATAGTTGGAGTAGCAATACATTAGTTTCTGATGGTATTGTACCAAAAGATCATTATCTGGTATTGGGCGACAACCGCAACAATAGCTATGATAGTCACTATTGGGGCTTTGTACCTAAAAATAAAATTGTTGGTAAAGCGGTAGTTCGGTATTGGCCGATAGATCGTGCAGGTGGCATCAATCCACAACCAGACTATCAATAACTAACGATTAACTAAGGTAGGCTCTACAATCGATAGGTATGGATGATAGAAAGATCTGAACAGTTAGAGCGTAGGGTGGGCAGTGCCCACCAGCTAGGTTTCAGGCATAATCTATTTTGTAAATAATCGCACCTACCTACCTATAGAGTAGTGCAAATAGTGTTTAACTATCACAATGGAGGTAGTTACTAGCATCGTAATCGATCGAAATCAGCTCTCAATTTTATTTGTTGGAATCGAGTTTGCTTTGTACAGCAATCTAGCTCGATGTTGTTCTCGTAAATTTTTTTCTACAAATGCGATTGCTTCATCTAATTGTAAATTAGATAAATCTAATAGCCGACTAGCTGCTTTTAGGCTGGCGATCGATTTTGCTCTAGTTTCAGGATCGGGAATTCTAAATTGGTCGTTCATAACTAGTTCCAATTACGTTGGATCTCTTGCAGGCTGGCAATGCTAGCATCTAAGGAAGCTTCGGTTGAATCAATCGACCGATATAATAAAATTAACATATCTTCAGAGGCAATGGGCTGAGACTCCGCGATTCTTAATAGCAGGTTATAAAGCCTAAAGTATTTAGATCTGAGCTTCTCCTTGATATTCTGGAGTTCTTCGAGTTCTGGTAAGGTTTCAGCGGTTTCACCCATCCGCTCAAATAATCTGAACTCAGTTGCAGTAGTAGAATCAAGGCATTCAATGATTGTACGTTGGATGACAAAAATATTCGAGATGACTGGATCGGGTAATTTAGCCATTGACAGATCGATTTAGCTATAAATTAATTTTATATTTTACTGGATCGGGTTTGGCTTTAATTAAGGAACTACCATAATAATCGATCGATCGTATTATTTGCCTGTCCTTGATAGTTCCCACCAAATAAGTTGTAATGGTTGAGAATGTGATAAAGGTCGTATAAAGTCTTACGAATTGAGTAGTCAGGATCTAGGGGGTAAACATCATTGTAGCCCTGGTAAAAAGCGTTCGGAAAGCCACCAAACAGTGCTGCCATAGCAACATCAACTTCTCGATCGCCCCAGTAGGTTGCAGGGTCAAATATGACGGGAATACCAGCAGTTGTAAAGCTAGCATTTCCACTCCACAGATCGCCATGTACGAGGGAAGGTTTAGGGCGATAATTGGCTAGCAAATCGGGAATTTTGGCGATTAATCGATCGGCTTTGGGAAAATGACCGCCTTTACTTTGTGCGAGCTGGATCTGATAGCCGATGCGGTGGTTAGTGAAAAATGTCGCCCAATCGTTTTCCCAAGTATTAATTTGGGGTGTCGATCCGATCGTGTTATTAATATGCCAGCCAAATTGAGATTGAGTACTAATCTGGTGACGGTGCATCTTGGCGAGATTGCGTCCCATTTCTGTCCAGCTTTGAGGATTAACGGTGGTTGTCAAATCCAGATATTCGATCGCCAAATAACTACAATCTTTACTCACACCCCAACAGATCGGTGTTGGTACTTTAATCGTTGCTGTTGCAGCTATTTCTAGCAATCCTTTAGCTTCAGCCGCAAACATCTCCACCAGTGAAGGCTGATTGAGTTTGAGTAGGTATCGATCGATCTTGTTGCTAATCAAATAGACTTGATTGATACAGCCGCCACCAATTGAAGATCGATCTATAATCTCAAAATGTTTACCTGTGGCTTGAGTAATTTGCGCCCCGATGTCATTCCACATTTGATGTTCTCCACTCTTGAACTTTGTCGATCGCATTACCCGCCCACATTTGAACATTTTGCCCGAATCGTTGGGCTTTGGCTGGAATAGTATTCGTAAATGCTCTTATTTTTACTCCAGCTACTTTTAATAAGTCGCTTGCTTGCGTTTGCCAGGTTTTCTCATCTTTATTCTCTATTTGAGCTGTCGGAGTTACTGGAGTAATTACTGGCGCGGGAATTTGACGTGGTTGGGGTGATTCTACTATTGTTACTTTTGGTGTAACTATCGGAGTAGGAACGATCTTAATAGATGGTTTTGGTGGTAATACTGGCTCGATCGGATTTTTCACCACTTCAGGAGTTGGAATCGCAACGGGGCTTGGTTTAATAGCAGGAAGAGGACTTTCTATTTCGATCTCAGGGGGTGGATTACTAACTACTGGTGCAGGTGTTGGAGTTGGATCGATCGATGGTTCGACTATTGGTGCTAAAGCTGGTGTCTGAAATGGTTCTGAACTGGGGATAGGTAGAGTCTTAACGATCGGTGCTACTACTACTGGGCTAGGGCTAGGTTTAACTACAGGTGGCGGCGCAATCACGATCGGACTAGGTAAAATCGGTGCGGGAATAGGTGCGGGAGTAATGATAGGAATAGGTGCTACTGAGGAGATGGGCGGAGGTGTTGGTTTTACAGTGACATAATTAGGATCTACCAGAGTCTGCGCTAGATTGGGATTAATCTCGCCGCGAATGAGTTTCGCTAGAGTATCTTTATTTTGAGGGTCATAAGTAATCATCCCCACAGTATCGTTATAGACATTAGGCATCGGATTACCTCGATCGTCTACTAATTCTAGTCTGACCCAGTTTTTGCCCTGTTTAAAGCCCTGAAGATAAATTGGTGCCCAGCGATCGAGTATAAATCTTTGGTCGTTCACTGTCACCCGAATCCGCCAGTCTGGCAAACTCGCCTGACTTCCATTCGCCACCAGATGAGATGGCGCATTGGTTAAATAGTAATCCAACATAATCGGCTCGGCACTATATATACCCGCAGGGCGACTATATGTAAGTAGCGGTTGTTGGGGATCGGGATTATTTTCCGCAGTTTTCGTCAACACATGGAACGTCGCTTGAGCGTATGCACCTTCATTTTTGAAGCTTTCATGCCAAGCCCTAGACGCAAATACACGTAAACTATGGGTTCCAGCCGCTAAATTTTTAAAAACCAACGGTTGATTCAGATCGTATACACCCTGATAAGTCTGTTTATCGAGAATTACATGTAAATGATTGCCCAATCCCAATTCGGGATGTTTAAATAACGGCAGATCGTTGACTTGCAATTTGACAGTGACTCGATCGTCTGACAAGATTTCGCCCGATTTTGGGCTGAGGATTTGAACTTGAGGCTGAAATTTTTCTAAGCTGGGAGCTAATCTAGAGATACTTTCTGGAGTATTAACTTCCGATAATGGCCCATCGGTAGTGGCTAGCGCGGAATTACTCGCAGTCGGAACTGATAAGTTTGGAGTTGTGGCTGTAGACTGTTCACAACTTGTCATCCCAATCGCCAGCATCAGCACCAAACACGATCCCACCAATTGAGAAACTAATTTCCACTTCAGATTTGCTCCCAAGACCCTCACCTCAGCTTCACATACTAGTTAGCATTGCCTATTTTACTAGGGTTCGCGAGTTTTTGAACGATCCATCTATTCTCGATCCCAACTTAGACACGAGAAACGATAGAAGAACCGATTATTACTTTTCGTAAATCTTATCTGAGAAATAATCTGGAGATTTTGCAGTAATTTTCATCTTGTTATCGATTCCCCACAGACATTATGTGGACGAGTATGTATGTAGATATGTAACTAGGATTGGAAACTAAATTGCGACACGCTACGAAAGTCCATAAGATTACGATCGTCTCAATTACTCGAAACCGTTTGTCAGAGAAGCTTTACAGCAATTATTAAGTTTATTTAAAAATTTTCTATTAAGCTTGACTTTTAGACCAATTCCATTGAAATAGGATCGATACAAGCATCTTGGGAAGCGACTTTGAATTATTGTTAACTAATGGTGAATATCGACCAGTCATCAACCTATAATTCATCAACAGCGTTACTGTTAAACAGACTTGTTTTGTTTATTCAAGTGCAGCTTGAAACTTGACATTCCAATGGAATCAGAGAATTAAGCAAAGTTTTTAGCTCCGTTTTACTCATAAAATGGACAATCCCAGTTGGGTATCACCTCGTTCCTTGTCTAGAGAGGAGAATCCTCATGACAATTAGTCCGCCAGAGCGGGAAGCAAAAGCAAAAGTAGTAGTTGACATCGATCCAGTTCCTACTTCTTTCGAGAAGTGGGGTAAGCCAGGTCATTTCGACCGCTCCCTAGCGAAAGGACCAAAAACCACCACATGGATTTGGAATCTTCATGCTCTCGCCCATGATTTCGACAGTCACACAAATGACTTAGAAGACGTTTCGCGTAAGATTTTCAGTGCTCACTTCGGTCATCTAGCAGTCATATTCGTATGGCTGAGTGGGATGTACTTCCATGGTGCCCGTTTCTCCAATTATGAAGCGTGGCTGACTAACCCCACTGGAATCAAACCCAGTGCCCAAGTCGTCTGGTCGGTTGTCGGTCAAGACATCCTCAACGCCGATGTTGGTGGTGGTTTCCACGGGATTCAAATTACCTCCGGTCTGTTCCAAATGTGGAGAGGCGCAGGTTTCACCAACTCCTTCCAGTTATATTGCACGGCTATTGGCGCGCTCGTCATGGCTGGTCTAATGCTCTTTGCTGGTTGGTTCCACTATCATAAACGCGCTCCCAAACTGGAATGGTTCCAGAATGTCGAGTCGATGATGAACCATCACTTAGCTGGTTTATTAGGTTTGGGATCTCTTAGTTGGGCAGGTCACCAAATCCACGTATCTTTACCTATTAACAAGCTGCTGGACTCTGGTGTAGCTGCAAAAGATATTCCATTACCCCACGAGTTCTTGGATGCAACCAAGATGGCTGAACTGTATCCCAGTTTTGCTAAGGGTCTGACCCCCTTCTTTACATTGAATTGGGCAGAATATGCAGACTTCCTCACCTTCAAAGGCGGTCTCAACCCTACTACTGGCGGTCTATGGTTATCCGATCAGGCTCACCATCACTTAGCAATTGCGGTGCTATTCATCGTTGCTGGTCATATGTACCGCACGAACTGGGGCATCGGTCACAGTATGAAGGAAATCTTAGAAAATCATAGAGGTCCCTTTACTGGCGAAGGTCATAAAGGTCTGTATGAAGTAATGACTACTTCTTGGCACGCTCAGTTAGCAGTTAACTTGGCATTGATGGGATCTTTGAGCATCATCGTGGCACAACACATGTATGCGATGCCTCCCTACCCTTATCAAGCAACTGACTTTGCGACTCAGCTATCGTTATTTACACATCACATGTGGATTGGCGGTTTCTGTATCGTTGGCGGTGCTGCTCACGCAGCAATCTTCATGGTTCGGGATTACGACCCTGCAATGAACCAGAACAACCTACTCGATCGGATGTTGCGTCACCGCGATGCAATTATTTCCCATCTGAACTGGGTGTCAATGTTCTTAGGTTTCCACAGCTTCGGTCTGTATATCCATAACGACACCATGCAAGCCTTGGGTCGCCCCCAAGACATGTTCTCTGACAAAGCAATCCAATTGCAACCTGTATTTGCTCAGTGGGTTCAAGGTCTGCACACTGCTGCTGCCGGAAACACTGCTCCAAACGCATTGCAAACTGCTAGTCTCGCTTTCGGTGGTGATACTCTCGCTGTCGGTGGCAAAGTGGCAATGATGCCGATCGTACTGGGCACGGCGGACTTTATGGTTCACCACATCCATGCTTTCACAATTCATGTCACCGTCCTCATTCTCCTTAAAGGTGTCTTGTTTGCTCGTAGCTCTCGGTTAATCCCCGATAAAGCTAGTCTGGGCTTCCGCTTCCCTTGCGACGGTCCTGGTCGTGGTGGTACCTGCCAAGTTTCTGGTTGGGATCACGTCTTCCTCGGTCTGTTCTGGATGTACAACTCCCTCTCCGTTGTCTTATTCCACTTTAGTTGGAAAATGCAGTCGGATGTCTGGGGTACTGTATCGCCTGATGGTACTGTATCTCACGTTACTGGCGGCAACTTTGCAGCTAGTGCGACGACAATCAATGGTTGGTTGCGTGACTTCCTGTGGGCGCAAGCTTCTCAGGTTATCAACTCCTACGGTTCGGCATTGTCTGCCTACGGTTTGATCTTCTTGGGTGCGCACTTTATCTGGGCGTTCAGCTTGATGTTCCTGTTCAGTGGTCGCGGCTACTGGCAAGAATTAATCGAGTCGATCGTTTGGGCACACAACAAGCTCAACTTTGGACCAGCAATTCAACCTCGCGCTCTGAGTATTATTCAGGGTCGTGCGGTAGGTGTAGCTCACTATCTCCTCGGAGGTATTGCTACTACCTGGGCATTCTTCCTAGCTCGATCGATCTCGATCGGTTAAAGGATCGATGTCTCGATTCAGTAGCGATAATTAATTGGCAACAATCAATTGTCGCTACTGACCGAATCTGGACCTCTGGGTTCGGCAGCAACATAATTAATGCTAATTAATGCCATACCAGAAGGTTGCAGTTAGCATTCGCGCCAACTGTAATCATCTCGTCTGTCAGCGAGGAAACCCGATAAGAAAACTATGGCAACTAAATTCCCCAAATTTAGCCAAGACCTCGCGCAAGATCCAACCACCCGGCGGATCTGGTACGGGATCGCCACGGCTCACGACTTTGAAAGCCATGATGGAATGACTGAGGAAAATCTTTACCAAAAGATTTTCGCAACTCACTTCGGTCATCTAGGCATTATCTTCCTCTGGGCTTCTGGTAACCTGTTCCACGTAGCTTGGCAAGGCAACTTTGAACAGTGGATCAAAGATCCGCTGAACGTCAGTCCGATCGCTCACGCGATTTGGGATCCCCACTTCGGTAAACCAGCAGTTGATGCCTTTACCCAAGCGGGCGCGTCCAATCCAGTCAATATTGCATATTCCGGTGTATATCAGTGGTGGTATACGCAAGGGATGCGGTCAAACGATGACTTGTACATGGGTTCGATCTTCTTACTCATCCTTGCTTCAGTCATGCTGTTTGCTGGTTGGTTGCACCTTCAACCTAAATTCCGACCCAGCTTGTCCTGGTTCAAGAATGCTGAATCTCGCCTCAACCACCACTTAGCTGGTTTGTTTGGTGTTAGTTCACTTGCTTGGACTGGTCACTTAGTCCACGTTGCAATCCCCGAATCTCGCGGTCAGCACGTTGGTTGGGATAACTTCCTCAGTACTTTACCTCACCCCGCAGGGTTAACCCCCTTCTTCACCGGAAACTGGGGTGTATATGCAGAAAATCCTGATACAGCTCAACAAGTCTTTGGCACAGCCCAAGGATCTGGAACAGCAATCTTGACTTTCTTGGGTGGTTTCCATCCTCAGACTCAATCCTTGTGGTTGACTGATATGGCGCACCATCACCTAGCAATCGCGGTATTATTTATCGTTGCTGGGCATATGTATCGGACTAACTTTGGAATCGGTCATAGCATCAAGGATATCCTCAATGCTCACCGCGCTCCAAGTGGAAAAATGGGTGCTGGTCACAAAGGTCTTTACGACACTGTGAACAACTCCTTGCACTTCCAATTAGGTTTGGCACTGGCTTCATTAGGTGTAGTTACTTCTTTGGTAGCTCAACACATGTACTCCATGCCTCCCTACGCGTTCTTGGCACAGGATTTCACTACCCAAGCGGCACTTTACACTCATCACCAGTATATTGCTGGATTCTTGATGGTTGGTGCATTTGCTCACGGTGCGATTTTCTGGGTTCGTGACTACGATCCAGAGCAAAATCGCGACAACGTTCTAGCACGGATGCTAGAGCACAAAGAGGCTATTATTTCCCACTTGAGCTGGGTGTCTCTGTTCTTGGGTTTCCATACTCTCGGTCTCTACGTTCATAATGATGTCGTAGTTGCCTTTGGTACCCCTGAAAAACAAATCTTGATCGAACCTGTGTTCGCACAGTGGATTCAAGCAGCACATGGCAAACTATTGTATGGTTTTGACGTGTTGCTATCTAATCCAGACAGCGTTGCTTACACCGCCTATCCAAACTACGCAGATGTTTGGTTACCTGGTTGGTTGGAAGGAATTAACTCTGATAAGAACTCCCTGTTCTTAACGATCGGTCCTGGTGACTTCTTAGTCCACCATGCGATCGCGTTAGGACTCCACACCACTACTTTGATCTTGGTCAAAGGTGCGTTAGATGCACGTGGTTCCAAATTAATGCCCGACAAGAAAGACTTCGGCTATGCCTTCCCTTGTGACGGCCCAGGTCGTGGTGGTACTTGTGACATCTCTGGTTGGGATTCTTTCTACCTAGCGATGTTCTGGATGCTCAACACCTTAGGGTGGGTAACATTCTACTGGCACTGGAAGCACCTCGGTATTTGGCAAGGAAACGTTGCCCAATTTAATGAGTCCTCGACTTATTTAATGGGTTGGTTCCGCGATTACCTCTGGCAGAACTCCTCACAGTTAATTAACGGTTACAACCCTTACGGGATGAACAACCTGTCTGTATGGGCATGGATGTTCCTCTTCGGACACCTCGTCTGGGCGACTGGCTTTATGTTCTTAATTAGCTGG
>NZ_JANOJV010000206.1:0-44658 GCF_031418915.1 Chamaesiphon sp. VAR_48_metabat_135_sub
GCCATCGTCGGGGATGTTCACGACCAATGGGACAAAGATGATGCGATCGCTCTCGAACATTTGGGCGTAGATTTGGTATTATTCGTCGGGGACTTTGGCAACGAGTCGGTGGAGGTAGTCGCCCGCATTGCCAGTCTAGACATCCCCAAAGCGGCGATTTTTGGCAATCATGACGCTTGGTATACTGCCAGCGATTGGGGTCGCAGCAAGCGCACTTACGACCCACTGGTAGAAGATCGCGTTCAACAACAAATCGATTTATTAGGTGCGAGTCATGTCGGTTATGGGAAATTAGATTTACCCCAATTCAATCTGTCGATTATCGGTAGTCGTCCTTTTAGCTGGGGTGGCCCAAGTTGGAAGTATAGTGACTTTTATGAAGAGCGATATGGTGTTGATAGTTTTGCCGCTTCGACTGGGCGGATTGTGGAGATGGGCAATAATTCTACATGCGATCATCTAATTATCATTGGGCATAATGGCCCAACTGGACTAGGTGAAGAGCCGGAATCTATCTGTGGTAAGGATTGGGGGGAACCAATGATTGGTGGCGATTATGGCGATCCTGACTTGGAAGAGGCAATTTCCATCCTCCAAGCGCAGGGGAAATCGATTCCGCTGGTAACATTTGGGCATATGCACCATAAACTCAGGCATACGAAGGAACGCCTACGTCAGCCAATTATCGTCGCTCCAGATGGGACAGTTTATCTCAATGCGGCAAGGTGTCCGCGCATTCTGGCGACGATCGAACGTACCCTTCGTAACTTTTCGCTGGTTACTATTGTAGGTGGTCGGGTAATTCAAGCTGGTTTAGTCTGGATGACTGAAGATTTTCAAGTAGGTTTAGAAGAAGTCTATTGGAAGAGAATTGATTCTGATGACGGGTAATTAAACTCTAAAATTGTCTAAAACCTAGATGGTGGATATTGCCCACCCTGTTCACTATCCACTTCCCCACTACTCTCTCATTTTCACCAACGCATCTTTAACCGTATTTGGCAACTGACGCATAATTTTACCCTTTTCTCGATCGACAGCTACTAGTGTCACCATCCCAGTTAGATAAGTAATTTCTCGATCGATCGATTGAATCTCATATTCCCACACGATTCGCACGCCTTCCATATCGATCGTTCGAGTCTTGATAATTGCCGACTCACCCATCTTCAAAGCGCGGTGATAGCGAACAGATAAATCTACTACAGGTAAATCGCAACCCATCCCCACTAAATCGGCAAAATCAATCCCGATCGATGTCAAACATGCTACCCGTGCTTCTTCCATCCAAGTTAGATAAGTACCATGCCAAACAATCCCGCCATAATCGGTATGATGGGGATATACCACGATCGGGTATTCAAACCAGTTTTCGGAAATGGCTTGGTAAGCCAATTTTTCAATCGCACTCTCGGGGGGGATTTGGGAACGAATATCCGTAGATTCTGACATAATTGGTAGTTTTAATTAATAGAATAAAGATGTTGGCGATCGAACAGAAGCAAAATTTCCTCCGCAATATTTGGTATTATGCTTTACCTGGAGGACAACTTAAAACAGGTCAGATGTTTGCGAAACAACTCCTGGGCGAACCAGTTGTGTTTGGGCGGACTCTTAGCGGTGAGGTATTTGCACTGCGAGATATCTGTCCCCATCGGGCTGTACCTTTGAGTTGTGGACAGTTTGATGGTACAGAAATTGAGTGTGCTTATCATGGCTGGCGATTTGATGAAGCAGGTGAGTGTAAGCTGATTCCAGCTCTGAATGACAAGCAAGATTTGGATTTGAGTAAGTTTCAAGTTCGCAGGTATCCAGTACGGGAAGTACAGGGGAATATCTGGATTTATATGTCCGAGGGGGAAAGGGATCGCACCGAACCCACGCATCCAGTTCCGGTGGTGGCTGGATTTGAAGGTATGACTTATCAATCTGCATTTACGATGAAGTTTCCCTGCTTTATCGATCATGCCGTGGTAGGCTTGATGGACCCCGCCCATGTACCGTTCGTTCATCGGGCTTGGTGGTGGCGATCGGATGCTATTCTGACAGATGAAATCAAAGCCTTCGATCCTTCTCCCTATGGCTTTACCATGCGCCGTCATCGGTTGGAGCGACAAACATTCTTTTACAAGTTAATTGGTGGCGATGCGGAGGTAGAAATCGCCTTTGGGCTACCTGGGGTGAGGATCGAGCAAATTATTACCAATACCAATCGCGTTGCAAATCTAACTGTTATCACCCCGATCTCTGAGACAGAGACAGAAGTAACCACACTGTTTTATACGACGATTGGATGGGTTAAACCATTGCAGCCACTAATAACGCCATTTATCCGTACTTTTCTCGGTCAAGATCGGGATATGGTGGTAAAACAACAGATCGGATTAAAATACAATCCCCCATTGATGTTGATTAGAGATGCTGACACTCAGGCAAAATGGTATTATCAACTAAGATCGGAATTCACGAAGTCGAATGCCGAAGAGCGCGAATTTGTCAATCCAGTTAAATCGCAAGTCTTGCACTGGCGCAGTTAATCAGTTCGAGCAGATCGATGTCATCCCACCCGCTGCTGGTGGGAACGCTCCAAAATCCAAAATCCTAGGACCGATCGCCGTCGATCGAACTCGAACCTGTTAACATATCTTCCAGCTCCATGCGCTGTTCCATTTGACGCAGAAAATAGCCTGTCATCATTGCCGAACCCAGTAGATTCGCTAGGTTGTCTCGATCTGTGTTCACTTGGACGCTAAAGCCATCACTCGGCAACATTCCCAGTAAGCCTTGAATGTTGTGGGTGATAATATCTTTTACCTGGGGAGTTGTAGCCTTAGCGATTTGGGCTAAGACTTCTGGGGATTGATGTTGAAGATACTTGAGTAATTGGTTTACCTGAGCGTCTTCAGATTTGCGTTCCAGAAAATCAGGATTAAATGCCATTATGACTTAGTTAGATGGAGCGAGGTGAAAATCGGTTTAGTTTAAACTATTGACGTGATATGAATATGATACTGTGTTATCGATCGAATCGTAGTGAGAATATCGCTGCTATTAGTGTGCCCTCAGAACGGTTATCCGCATTCACCCACTTGAAATTAAGTTTAAAGCTAAAAAGATCGGCTGCCAATTGTACATTACTTAGTTTGACTCGGTAGTGAAATCCACCCCGTCATGCTCTTCATGCTCCACAGCAATAGTTTCTGCCTCATTTGCACTAATTGGCTCGGTAGTAGCTAATCCTAACTGTTGGATTGGTAAATCATTGAGTTCGTAGGTGCGGTTAAATTTATCTGTCACCTGCAATAGTGAGGAGCGACTTCCTGCTTGACGGCGTTTGCGGACGAATCCGACTTCGACGAGTTCTTGAACGTGTTGATAGGCACCACTTCCCCTTAATTCTACCAGATCGGTCTGGGTAATCGATCCCTTAATTGCGATCGCCGCCAATGTCCGTAATGCACCCGTACCGATTTCGGCGGGAATCATTTTGTCGATTAAAGTTTGGAAGGAGCCGCGTAACTGGAGCGTATAGCCAAGTGGGGTTTCGACTACTTCGAGGGCACTATCACGGTGGGCGTAGTCGTCCATTAGTTCCATCATCGCAGTTTCAGCGGCATCTCGATCGCACCCCGCACATTCAGCAATAAATGCTAAATCGAGGGGCTGTCCCTTGAGATATAAGATGGCTTCGATTTGACTGGCGAGACGAAACATTCTTTAGGGGTTAGGGATTAGGTTTTCATGTTAGTAGTTTAGACACTGCTCACCATCTAGGTTCGATCTCGATTTTAATCCAATAGATTTCGATCTGCTGACTGTACAGGCCACTCAATCTTACTCGAATAACACCAATTCATCTTTTTCTAGTGCCATTTCGTCGAGAGATTGCCAGCCTGGTTTCCATTGATTCGTATCTTTGGTGGCTTGAGCATTGATCCAAAACCTGACACTAGGATCGCAGGATGATAGCATTTCGGCAAATACCCACGGACCTTCATTCTTGCGATTGACTACTTGAAAATGTCGCCATCCCCACATTTTCTGGCTAGCCGTCCATTTCGATCCGAGTAAGTGAGGGAATTTTTGTTTTTTTGCCATGAGCGTGCAGTGGATTTGGTGAGAGATTAACCTAGTAGCAATAAATAACATTAGGAAAAATGCGCTCGAACTCAGACCAAATTGCGAACATTGTCATAAGATGTTGCTACCAGACTCGATCGAGGCACACATTTGTACCTGTGAATGTATATTTTGTGCTACTTGTACAGATGGCATTTCAGGCAATAATATTTGCCCAAACTGTTGTGGTGGCTTTGTTTTAAGACCGATTTGATCGTCAAAAAACTAGTGAGTAAGTCAAGAACCCTAATCTGATTGACTGATGATTTCCCGCAGATGAATGATATCCTGACGTGGATCGACTAGCACGACTTGAACTTGGATACGTTCGCCGATATCTGCCCAGCGCGGGAACTTCATTGCGAGTTCGATCCCTAAATCTTCGATCATAATTAGGGCTAGGCTTTCGTCTTCACGCAACCAGCGTAAGAAGATTGCATCCCATTCCCGCTCACTCGATCGATTAAAATACTCTAACGTCCAGTAGCGATTGGTTTGGCGTTCGACCATATTCGCTTCATAAATATTCGTCCCCAAACCGAGCATAATTTCCTGTAAGCGTTCGACTGTGAATGGTAGTTCGTCGCCGCGTAGGTGTGCTTTGATTTGGAAATGGGAGATTAAGTCGGTATAGCGGCGAATGGGCGACGTTACCTGAGAATAGGTGTTTAAACCCAATCCAGCATGTCTGGATGGAGAAGTTGACATTTCACTGCGTGGCATACAGCGACGGACGGCACAGGAGCGGGCAGGGCCGACTGGGATGAGAATTAGTTCTTCTTCGGGTGGTAGTTCTGGTTGAGGTTGTCCGCGATAGGGGAGAGGAAGATTATGATCTTGCCCGTACTTCGCCGCGACTTCGCCAGCGAGAATCATCATTTCGGCGACTAATTTCCGCGCGCGATTGTCTTCGATCAGTTCGATCGAGACTTCATCGCCATGCACTTTGACTGTAGACTCTGGCATGTTGATGTTAATCGAACCTTGGGAGAGTCGCCATTGCGTCCGCAATTTAGACGCTTTCGCAATTGTCTCAATTTCGCGTTCGCCAGGAATCCCCAATTGGAGCATTTCCTCAACATCCTCATAAGTGAGGCGGTAGGTCGGCTCGATCGTGCTTGTAGTTATCTCATATTCCGCCACCGCACCAGTTGGATCGAGAATTACCCCAAAACTAATGGCACAGCATTTTTGTCCTTGTCGCAGGCTCATTGGCCCTGTAGCCAGCTCCGGCGGAAACATCGGAATCATCCCTGTGGGGAGATAAATTGTGACGGATCTTTTCCGTGCTTCCAGGTCGAACCGATCTTCAGGCGATAATAGCCGAGTGGGATCGGCGATATGAATCCATAATTTTTCGCGTCCATCTGGCAATATTTCCAGACTCAAGCCATCATCGATCTCTTGGGTACTCTCGTCATCGATCGTGTACACCTTATGATGAGTAAGATCGACTCGGTGTGCTAAATCGAGATCGACAGGCGGATTAGTTAGTAGTTCATGCGCCACGGTTTGCATCTGGTGTGAGAAGTGAACGGGAGTCTGAGCGCGGCGCAGATGAATGTTTTCATGGATGCTCCACCAGCCCAATTCTACGAGTAGACTAAATACCGCTTGCTGAGTTTGAGATCGATTGAGGGCGGTCAGATATTCTCCCAGCTTTTGGGGTGGGGCATCAGGATTGAGGACGTATTTTTCGAGCACCTCTAGCCGCTGTTTGTCGGTGTCTTCCCATTTGACGGCGGTACCTGCTAGTTGCTGTTGAACTCGATCGATAAATCCTTGCTGTTCCCGTTCTTTTTGCTCTTTGACGGTGGCTTGGTGCTGGAGTTCGGTAACTTGAGCGCGACTGCGGGCTTCGTATTTGTCTTCTTTCTTGTTCTTAAAATAAATCTTATCGCCTGACAGCAGCACATGGGCAGCATAACAGAGGACGGGGGTGCGATCGGAATATAATAAGTCTGCTAAGGTCGGCGGATCGACAAGCTCGCCATCTTCTACTAACATTTCCCAAGCAACTTCTAGATTATCCGGATCGATATTCGGGGCGACTTCGGTGCTAAATTTATTAATCTCTGCTGGCTGTTTGCAGCTAATCCCAGCAACTTCATAGGTAATATCGCGAGGATGGAGCGTATGCGATTGAGTCCGACTATCGATCGCAACCCAGTGTTTTTTCCCTTCTGGACGATCGGCAATGGCTAAGCGACGTTCTCCATTGTGCCAAAATTCAACTAGAGTTCCCTTCTCCACCCCTATACTCTTCCTTTGCAGCAGTTAATTACTACATGTTATTTAGTTAGATTTCAGTCTTAGTGCTCCAACGGAGTCTTCTCCAGTCTAATGCGAATACAGGACAACCGCTAAATTTAACTAACAGCTAAAAATTTCGCCTTCAACTTTCAACTTCTTGCACCGATCTTAGCCGTAGCGTTGGCGATAGCCTGCTGTAGGCACAGCGTCTCCGTCAGGAGAAGTGTCAACTTTCCACTACATATGGGGGAATGTGAAGACATGAAGTTTGCTGGAAACATGTAAGCCACTAGCAACCCTCAGTCCTCATCCCTTGCTATTTAGCCCTCGACGTTGATGAATGGCATCAAAGCGATTTGACGAGAGCGTTTGATTGATAGTGTCATGTCTCGTTGTTGTTTAGAAGTCAAACCCGTGATTCTGCGGGGTAAAATTTTTCCACGTTCGGTGACAAACTTGCGGAGTAAATCTACATCTTTGTAGTCGATTGGTTCACCTGGTTTGATGGGCGATAACCGTTTGCGAAAATAAGCCATAAATGTTAGAGGGTAGTGGGTAGGGGGTAGGGAGTAGTGAATTTCACTAGTTACCTACTTAATCTCTTTGTGAGTCGTGTGCTTGTTGCAGTAACGACAGAACTTGCTCAACTCTAACCGTGCGGTGGTGTTCCGACGGTTTTTCATAGTTGTGTAGCGGGATACACCAGCAGAGCGTTTAGCAGTATTGCTACGGCACTCGGTGCATTCCAATGTGATGATAATACGAACGCCCTTTTTAGCTGCCATAATCTTTACAGACCCAACGCGGGAATAAAATAGACACAGTCTATAATTATCTCATGACTGTTACTCGATCGGCAACTAATTATCGATCGATTGTTAATTGTCATTGGCGATACTTTGTTATTTTATCCCTATGACTGACATTCAGACTGCATTATATCAACTCGAACACTTTGCCGATCGACTAGTCACTCAGCAACTGACTCAGATTACCTGGGTATCTGTCGTGACGATTTTCTCCGCTGGATTGCTCACCAGTCTAACGCCTTGCACCCTGTCGATGTTGCCAATTACGATCGGCTATATTGGTGGCTACGAATCCAAGAGCCGTTGGCAAGCAGCGCTACAATCGACATTTTTCTGTGGGGGCATCGCCACAACGTTAGCTGGATTGGGGATTTTTGCGGCGGTAGTCGGAAAAGTCTACGGTCAAATTGGCGTGGGATTGCCGATCTTCGTGAGTATCATCGCCATCCTAATGGGCTTAAACCTCCTCGACGCTTTACCCTTTCAACTTCCAGATTTTGGTGGGATGGATTGGATTTCCAAAGATTTACCGAGTGGGGTGCGTTCTTATCTATTGGGTGTCACCTTCGGTTTAGTTGCATCACCTTGTAGCACTCCAGTACTAGCAAGTTTACTCGCGTGGGTGGCGAGTACTGGAAATATTTGGCTGGGGGCAGTCTTTTTGCTAGCATACACCGCTGGTTATGTGGCACCATTGATACTAGCAGGTACATTTACAGCTTCAATTAAAAAGTTATTAGAAGTACGTAAATGGTCTGGTTGGATTACCCCGACTAGTGGGGTGCTATTGATTGGATTTGGGGTGTTTTCATTAATAACTAGAATTCCAAGCTTTTGATATTTGAGTTTGTTTGAATCGCCGCTTAGATCTTTACCCCACCCCAGCTTTCCCATTTATAAGGGTCGCTTCATACAAGAAAAAAATTCCTAGTTCACTTCAGTGAACTATTGCTATCAGCCCGAAATTCATTTCAGGGCGGTTGAAGACTAAGCCGTAAGGTTTTGCATCTTTCTTTTCTTGTGTAAAATTACCCTGCTTTATAAGGGGGGTTGAGGGGTAGATTAACCTAATCAGAATTCTAGTTAGAGTTCAACATTAAGTATCAAGACAAAGACAAATAAAAAATAGTAACAGATGACGATCGAATCTAACCAATCCAACGAAATATCCTCAATTAATATCCTCCAAATTTCCCAACGCTGGTGGAAGAAGAAAATAGTACCAGTCATTGCCAATCTTAAATTTGCGATCTCACTAGTACTAGTTATTGCCGTCTTGAGTATCACTGGCACATTAATCGAACAAGGAGAAACACCAGGATTTTATCAAACTAATTATCCCGAAAAGCCTGCCTTATTCGGCTTTTTGAGTTGGAAAGTAATTCAAGTTGTTGGGTTAGATCATGTTTACAGAACTTGGTGGTATTTAGGGATACTAGTACTGTTTGGAATTAGCCTCCTAACTTGTACCCTGACAACACAGCTACCGATGCTCAAGTCAGCACGGAAGTGGAAATTTTATGATAATCCTAAATTCTTTCAAAAGTTAGCCCTGAGTGCCGAAATTGACGATCGAGATATGGCCGCACTCACCGAACAATTGCAGGTAAAGAAATATAAAATATTTACAGAAGGAGATAAACTTTACGCACGGAAAGGTTTGATTGGTAAAATTGGGCCGATCGTCGTTCATGTCGGAATGATTCTAACTTTGCTCGGCGGTGTCTGGGGAGCAATGACAGGTTTCATCGCCCAGGAAATGGTAGCAAGTGGAGAAACATTTCAAGTCAAGAATATCCTTGATGCCGGCCCTTGGGCGAGCGGACAAATACCAAAAGATTGGTCTGTCAAAGTGAATCGATTCTGGATTGACTATACACCTTCAGGTACTATCGATCAATTCTATTCCGACCTGTCAGTCATCGATAATAATAGCCAGAAAGAACTCGATCGACAGACAATTCATGTTAATAAACCACTAAAATATCAAGGAGTTTACTACTATCAAACTGATTGGTCGATTTCTGGAGTGAAAATTCGCCTGAATAATAGTCCGATCTTTAGACTACCTATGGCTCAATTAGGCGACGGTGCTCAAAACCGAATTTGGGGAACTTGGATTCCCACCAAACCAGATTTAAGTGAAGGCGTTTCACTCCTCGCCAAAGACTTGCAAGGAACATTACTCGTTTATGATACCAAAGGACAATTAGTCTCCAGCGTGCGAGCTGGTAGCTCCGTCGAAGTTAATGGCGTAACTCTAAAAGTCCTCGAAGTAATCGGTGGTACAGGGTTACAAATTAAAGCCGATCCTGGAATTCCGGTCGTTTATTTAGGCTTCGGTTTATTAATGTTAGGTGTAGTCATGAGCTATTTCTCTCACTCTCAAATTTGGGCAGTAATTAAAGACGGTAAATTGTATCTAGGCGGCCGCACAAATCGCGCTCAAGTGGTGTTCGAGCGCGAAACGATCGACATCATCGAACGGCTCCAGTCTGTGGGTGAAGCTCAAGTTATCAGTAATTAAACCCGATCTCGTGGATACTGAATCGACTCATTACTTGGTTCAGTTCAAACTATCTGTTGGCAGCAGTCTTGCTTGGGAGCATCGATTTTGATTCACCTCCATTGCAATTTGATATCTGGAGATCGATAGTGGCACATCCACAGGATCGGACTTACATTGATGATAGTCTAAGTCAGCGATCCAGTAAACATCTTGGATAGCAACAATTGTTAGATCGTCTCGATGCCAACTAACGATCGCTAGATTATTAAAGCCAATTACTTCGCCACCACTATAAAAATATCTGCGAATTAATCGGTGTAATTGAACTAAGATATTATGTTCGACTGAGGTATTCTCTTCTAACTTAATTATTTTAAATCTAATCAATCGTAACTTTCCCCACCAATCCGGTTTAAAATCTCGATATAAATTGGTAAATAATCCTTGCCATTTCATCCTTGGTGGTGAAAATGTGCCCACACAAGTTCGCCTAAATTCTGGCAACAACAATGCTTTTAGCTTACTTTGGAGTATCTTAGCTAATCGCTCCTCGTTTTTGCAAGGACTGGCAGTAAATTGGACGAGTTGAGTCGAATTATGCTCTCGATCTCGATAGGTAAACTCCATCGCTCCGGCGTAATGAATATCGCCAGTGAGGACGATCGCTCGATCGCGAGTACGCGCGATCCGATCGAGTAATTCTGCCACTGCATCGAGGCGAATGTTCCAAGCATCACCGACATCAGTGGCGAACATTTTACCGCGATTGATTTGATGGTGATGTACCCAGTCGATTGCTCTGAGTCCGAATAAATTAGTCGGCAAAATAATCAACACTTCTTTGCCCTGAGCGAGATCTGAATTTAAGTAAGTAGTAATTTGAGCATCCAATCCAGACTTGCTTAATAACCGTGGGGGGGCATTCAGTTTAGCATTTTGAGGATAACCCCGCTGAGTCCGTGTATCACAGACGATCGCCAGATATCCACCACAATCGATCGTGTAATGCCAAGTTAAAGATTGCCGATCGCGAGCTAAAATTAAATCCTCTCCATCGATCGCAAACTCCGGTAAATTAGAGTGAGACTGGCGGGGCGGTAATCCCACATATCGACCAATTTCCTGTTCGATGGATTCATCATATCCCCGCGTATAAATTAACTCTTGTAACCAGCCAAACAATCGATAACCGCTCGTTCCTGGCTCGAATTGTGCTGGAGTATTACCCCATCCTTGAAATAAACTGTAGGCGAGTAACGCATTACTCACAACTCGTCGCCCTAGCGGTTTGCCCAACACCCGCAGACACCAAGCCTGATTGAGATTCCAGTCATCGCTGACATCATGATCGTCAAAGATTGAATAGGTGACAGTATTCGCCAAAACTCGACGCACAGCCCACAGCGACTGAATAAAGCTATGCATATCTGCAACTTCTCGATCCCAGGCTGCGGCTAATTTCACCCCGTCACAGCCCATCTGTGCCCCACTGGGTAACTGTTTTGGCCAAACTATCGGCGACCAAGCGAGTAAATAAGCAGCACAATATTCGCCCAATCCAAATAGGTGACTATGGACTTTCGATCGCTTGCGATGCAATCCCGCTGTAAAGCCACCGACTTTCGTAGCAATTTCACCCCGTTCGCCGCTCGGTAATTCCTTGAGTGTGCTATATCTAGGTCGATCCCATGTGCCGATTGGTAATTTTTCATCCCAGCCCAAAATTAATTCCCCTAAATGTGTCGCCACCCAAAGTAGGGGACTGGCGACATCATCACCATAGATTTGATCGCCTGTCAAAAATAATTGCTGGGGACGAGTATCCGGTGCATCGGCATTGGCAGCTAAAAGGCGATCGAGAATGGCGAGAGCATCTTGTCCGTCACCGTGGGGCTTGCGACAAGAACCGTGGGCAATTTTGACGCGATTGAGATCGATTGGTGGTAAGACAAAGGTCGGCAAATCGTGAGGGAAATAACTCACGCATACCGATGGATATTCAGCAGAAGTTAGAGCTGTAGCTAAATTATATTTAGTCTCCCCGATGGTAAATTCCAGATCGTAGGCATAAATTTCACCCCGATTTAATGTTTTTCCTTCAGGATTAGTAGCGGAGATCGTCACGATGTGGAGCGATGTCCCGACGGTGACTGTTTTCCGCACCCCATTCGCGATCGGTAGGTCGATCGTGCTACCGCAATCGAGAGTACTATATACCTGCAAAGATACCTGTGCAGGCAACCGCAAAGCTAACCACACTGTCACGACCTCCGTCGTCGTATGTCGCAACATCGGCCCCGCTAGGATGAGTGGCAGTCGATCGATATTTAATTCTGGAGAATCGTTAACCATACCGAACGATGATGATTGGTACCGTTATTCTACCTACTTTAGCCTAAAGCCGAATAGACTCTCTTACTCTTGTCAGCGCAGTAGTATAGACAGTCTCAGTTTGAACGGCAATTTTCCGCCAATTAAAGCGTTTCCCCAGTTCCTCATAGGCATTGTCTGTCAACCACTTCGCATAGCCAGGATTTTTTAGGACTTCCAAGATTCCCCAAGCCAGGGAATTGCAATCCCACTTCCAGGTGACTATCCCCGTTTTGGTATGCCTAACTACTTCCGCCAGTCCCCCAGCATCAGAAACTACTACTGGTACCCTAGCGGCGAAACTTTCTAGTGCGACGATTCCAAAGGGTTCGTACAGACTGGGAAATACCGCACAATCGGCAACGGTTTGGAATTTATCTAAATCTTCGTCAGACATAAAGCCAGTGAAAAAGCACTTCTCCCAAATCCCTAAATCCCAAGCCTGTTTTTTTAATCCATCGGTATTACCACCGCCGATGAAGATGAGTTTGGCATTACCACCCAGCTCCCACAATACTTTAGGCGCAGCATTGATCAGGACAAATATTCCCTTTTCATAGGTCATTCGTCCCACATAATAGACTATTTGTTCGTGGTCGGCGGCAAACCTGCGCCGAAAATCCCAGAAATCAAAATCTTTAGGACGTTGTTTTTTCTCAGGGCGAATTCCGTTGTAGATGATGCTAATTCTTTCCCAGGGACAGCGGAGGATTTGCCCGACTTCCTGGCGCATGTACTGACTACAAACGATCGTTTGTGCGGCTGCTTCCACTAATCGTGTTTCTTGAGAGTGGACGTATTCACTGCTGGGATTGTGAATGCCATTATGTCTTCCAAACTCTGTCGCATGAATGGTTGCAACGATCGGGATTTTAAAATTTTCGCTCAGAGAAATCGCTGTATCTGCTACCATCCAGTCATGAGCGTGGATCAGGTCGAAATCTTGAGTCATCTCCAGCAATTTCGCGCCATATTTGCTCATACTGTAATTCATATTGCCAATCCAGTTAAAGATATCTTGGCTGAATCCAGCGACGGGGACACGGTGGACGTAAATACCTTCGATAATTTCTTTGGCTGGTGCTTGACTGAATTCGACAGTAATGAGATGAATCTCATGACCTAATTTAACAAGCTCTGGGTACAACTCAGCACCGTGACGAGCGATTCCCCCAACGAGGCGCGGTGGGAATTCCCAAATGAGAACTAAAATTTTCATCGCTACTGGTTGCACTACCGTCCTTTTCCCTAATTGGCGATCGACCATTTGGCATTGGATTCAAATGCTGTGGACAATGGGAACTGAGAATATCTGAAACTCGATCGATCTTGCTAGATTTTGATGGTGGTAGCTAGATTCCTTCTATTATATCCAGAGATCGTTGGCGTTGGCGCAGCCTGCCGTAGGCACAGACTCTCCACTGGCGAATCGATTGGGTCTTTTACAAGGAGGAACCGAAAATTATATTCAATCCCGTACACTCATCGTAAACCTTCACAGCCGATTCACGATCCTTCCGACCTAAATTCTTAACAAAAAATTCCACAACTATTTGAGGGTTTTGTGGATTAATATGGGAAAGTCGATCCCCATGTCGATCGAGTGTGAATTAGCAAGTTTTGCCTCGATCCCTAAAATATAGTAACTAACCCAAGTTGCTAGTTATAGGTTTTTAGTGGGATGGGTGTTAGGTTTTAGCTGTTAGGTTTTAGGCTTTAGGTTGTATCCAATCGCTAATACCCAATACCTAATACCCAAATCTTTAACCTTGGTTATAACTAGCAACCTGCGTTAACTATTGTCTCTACCTACGAATAAGCTGTTGTTGCTACGAATTGAGTCGCAGCGATAATGGTACGAACCCCATCCCACCTCAACACTTTGTGTCAATGCAGGCTATTACTAAAATTATTTGTCCTAATTGTGGCAGTCCATCAGCCGAACGCCACAACATCCTCGAACAAGCACTCACTCGCACCCAATGTCGCGACTGTGACTATTTACTAGTAACATGTCAACGCACTAATCGCGTAGTCGAAGCCTACGCCCCAGGTATGGATTTTGGTAAATCCCGCAAAGCCATCCTCGTTCGGAATATGGGATAGGGAGTGTGGGGGTGTGGGTGTTTCTTACTCCCCCACACTCCCTATCCCATATTCCGAATAAACAGCTCCAACCGATCCATGCCTTTCTCGATCGTGGTGAGATCGGTAGCATAGGAGATGCGAATATGGTCATCTGCACCGAATGGTTGTCCAGGAATGGTGGCAACTTGCTGCTGTTCCAGTAACTGCCGGCAAAAATCTAGAGATTTGAGATTCGTGCTGCCAATATTAACAAAGGTATAAAAAGCTCCATCTGGTTTGGCACAAGTTAAACCTGGAATTTGATGCAGACGATCTAAAATTACCTGTCGTCGGACGACAAATGCTTGGCGCATAGTCTCTACACAGTCCTGAGAGCCTTCTAAAGCGGCGATCGCTCCGTATTGAGCAAAAGTACAAACATTCGAGGTGCTATGCCCTTGCAGGGCACTAGCGGCTTGAATCAGTGCGACTGGAGCAGCGAGATAACCGACTCGCCAACCAGTCATTGAATAAGCTTTGGCAAATCCATTACTAATAATCGTCCGCTGAAAAATGTCTGCACCAAGGGCACCGATACTGACTTGTTCGACTCCATCGTAGATAATTTTCTCATAGATCTCATCGGAGACCACGAGGATATCTCGATCGACAATCACTGTTGCCAACGCTTGTAACTCAGTGCGGGTATAAACCACACCCGAAGGATTGGATGGAGAATTGAGAATAAATAGTTTCGTCTTCGGTGTAATTGCAGCGTCGAGAGCCTCTGGCGTAATTTTATAGCCAGTACTGCTGTTGGTATCGACAATAATCGGAATACCGCCTGCTAATTTCACCATTTCAGGATAACTCAACCAAAATGGTGCCGGAATAATTACCTCATCGCCAGGATCGATGAGAGCCATCATCAGGTTGTAGAGCGAATGCTTGCCCCCATTGGTGACTAAAATATTGGCAGCATCGTACTTTAAATTATTATCACATTGGAGCTTATTCGCGATCGCTTCGCGTAGTTGCGGTTCCCCCGCCGCCGCACCATACTTAGTCTTACCCAAATCTAATGCCCGTTTCGCAGCATCTTTAATATGTACTGGAGTGTCAAAGTCAGGTTCTCCCGCACTGAAGCTACAGATATCTTTGCCATCCTTCTGCATTGCCTTCGCCATAGCGGAAATGGCGAGGGTAACAGATGGTTGAATTTCAGTGATGCGCTTTGCCAATTCCATAACTTTTTCTGAATACTCCCCAGCCATCTCGCCCAATGTTGTTACACTGTGTATAGACGATTTGTCTTTAGTTTTTTTAATATAGTTCCCCAAGCGTAGCAATTATAAACCCATTTGGGCGGCTTTAGGTTTTGTTTTGAGCTTGAGGTTCTCGTCATAGGGTGGGCAGTGCTTGCCAAAAAGGTTTCATGCTAATATAACATAATGATTACATCTGCTCTGGTGACGATCGCGAGTGTTGATTTCGATCGATTAGTAGAATTCTACACCCAGTTGCTGGGAGCTGCTCCCGATCGATATATTCCAAATGTTTATGCAGAATTTCCCATTGCTGGTTTACGGTTGGGGATTTTTCGCCCCAAATCTATCAACCAGGACGAATTTGGATATCATAGTCAGAGTGGGATGAGTCTATGTCTAGAGGTAGATAGTCTCGAAAGATCGATCGACAAACTCGCCAAACTCGGATATCCCCCACCAGGACAAATTACCATAGCCTCTCATGGTCGTGAAATCTACGCCTACGACCCCGATGGTAATCGCTTGATCTTACATCAGGGAAGTTGAAAGTTGCGGCGCGCGTCCGCCTTTGTTTCCCGATGGTTAAGCGCGACAAGACAGAAAGTTGAAAGTTATTAAATACCTCTTGCTAGCAGTCTGTCGAGCAACCGAAAATAATTGGTTTACTGAATTAAGATCGATCCTTTACCCCTTCTCCCCTTACCCTTTCTTCATAGCCTATGCAACGTCTAGAAGTCGAACAACGCACAATCTTAATTGGCTTGGCGGGTAGTCACGGTTATGGATTAAATCGTCCCGAATCAGATCTCGACTATCGGGGGGTATTTATTGCTGGTAAAAAGTATTATTTAGGATTGGATAAAGTCGAGCAAAAAGATGGTGGTTGGGATACCGAACCAGGGATATTTGATTTTCTCACGGGAGAAAAGGATACGGTAATTTACGAACTGAAAAAATTCGTACAGTTATTGGCTGGAGCTAACCCCAATATCCTAGAATTATTATGGCTTAAACAATATCCGATCGAGACTGAAGTTGGCAAATATCTAATTCAACATCGGCAAATGTTCCTGAGCAAGCGCGTCAAGCACACCTATTCGGGTTATGCTTTCGCACAAATCAAAAAAATCGAATCTCATCGCAAATGGTTGCTCAATCCACCCCAGGAAAAACCGACTCCTGAAAAATTTGGTTTGACAGCAGAACAACCATTGAACAAGGAAGAATTGCACGCTTTTTTGGAATATCTTTATAGCTTGGTGCGCGGTAAGATTGAGTATCTGTCAGAAGCTCAAGAATTGCATCAACTATTAACTGGAGATATCGACTATAAGGGATTGTTGAAACAACACCATCTCACCGATGATGTCTTAAAATACACCCAAAACCTAACGAATAGTCGTGGCGATTTTATTAAACTGCTCCAAAAAAGTCAGCAATATCAAAATGCCCTACGAGAGTGGAATGCTTACCAATCTTGGCTTACCAATCGCAATCCCACCCGTGCGGGGATGGAAAGGCAGTCAGGTTTCGATCTCAAACATGCGATGCACTGTATCCGATTATTACGCAGCGGCTTAGAGATTTTACAATCTGCTGAGGTATTTGTCGATCGACGAGATGTGGGCGATGCTGATGAACTCAAAGCAATTTTGTACGGAGAGTTTACTTACGAGCAAGTAACCGAAATTGCCGATAATTTGGTTGCCGAACTCGATCGCGCCTACGATAATTCTAGTCTCCCCCGCCATCCAAATCTAGCCGCCATTAATGAGCTGTGTATCGAGTTAATCGAAATGCAGGGATGGTAAATTTAGTGGATAGTGAATAGTGAATAGTGACAATATTTGTAGATCTGTAAGTTAGGTTGAAGAATAAAACCCCACAACGTTGCTGAACTGAGCTACTTTTGAAAAAAGTTATCTCCTCTTTTCCTAATCCCGAATTCCGAAACTAGATCTGAACGCCTTCGTGTTGGAGCAACCATTGTTTACGCTCCCATCCGCCTGCATAAACAGTAAATTTCGCTTTAGATTCAACTTATGCGATGACAAAGCCTTATACTTAAAGCCTAATGTTAAAAATTCGTCCCGCCACACCAACAGATGTCAATGCTATTTTTGAATTAATTTTAGGTTTAGCAGTCTATGAGAAACTAACCGATCGAGTGACTGGATCTAGCGATTTATTGCGAGTGCATTTGTTTGGAGATCGACCTTATGCTGAGGTAATTGTTGCCGAATTAGACGATGCTCCACAAGAGAGGCTACGCCAACGAGTAGTTGGATTTGGACTATTTTTCCATACTTACTCTACATTTCTTACTCAACCAGGACTCTACCTCGAAGATGTATTCGTCTTGCCCGAATATCGCCGTCAAGGTGTGGGAAAAGCTTTAATGATGGCTGTTGCCAAAATTGCTTTCGATCGAGGTTGTGGGCGGTTAGAGTGGTCCGTACTGGACTGGAATCAATCCGCGATTCAATTTTATGAGAGTCTCGGTGCTACTATTTTACCTGACTGGAAAATTTGTCGAATGACCGCCGAAACCCTAGCGGAGATTGCGACTAGATCGCAAACTGAGTAAAATTTGAGGAATACAGTACAGCAGGAATCGAGATTGATGCTAACAATTTGGGTAAACGAACAATTAGATCCTGGCGGATTGATGTATGCCTGCATTGCGACTCGGAGCGAAGAATTAGCCAGAGAATGTCATGAATCTTTCGATCGGCATCTTACTACCGAGCAAAAACAACTAGGCTGGATTGCTAGTCTTCGCACGGTTGGATCGTGGGATGAAGTACCAGTTAATTCCCTAAATTTGGGTTAAATAGAATTAAGCGTTGAGAAACCGCGCCTTGGAATACAAAGTCCGCCTATGCGGACTGAAATACTTGTATGAATCCTCTCTCTGTTGTAAAAAACGCGCCAGCAACAATTCTGTTCATTGATTATGAGAACGTTACTCAAGTCAGACTGGTAGATCTCCAACAACCCAATCTCAAAATCTTTATTTTTGTGGGTTGTGCTCAAGTCAAAATTCCGTTCGAGCTAGTCAGAGAAGCGCATCTATTGGGTGAGGCGGTGGAGTGGATTGGGGTGGAAGGTAGTGGCGCAAACGCGCTAGACTTTCATATCGTCTTTTATTTGGGTCAAATTAGCCTCAAATCTCCGGCTGCTGACTATGTAATTCTCTCACGCGATCGCGGTTTCGATCCGTTGATTCAACATCTTGCCAAGCGCGGTATTTCCTGTCGCCGCATCGATAGTTTGGATGTGTTATCTGGTCGGACGGAATTGACATATTCTCAAGATTTTCTTTCTGATATCGCGATCGCTAAATTATCCGCTGCTATTCCCAAGAGCCGACCGAAAAAGAGATCGACTTTATATACGTATTTAAAATCAGTTTTAACTAAATATCAACCGAGCGAGCCAGAAATAAAACAATTACTCGATAGTTGGTTCGTGACTGGAAAGGTTACTGAAATCAAGGATAAAATTAGTTATAAATTTTGACCTAAACCTCATATATTTCCAAAGGTAATTTATCTGGGTCTTGAAAGAAAGTAAATTTCTTACCTGTTATTGGATCGACCCTAATTGGCTCTACATTAATCCCCTGGGATATCAAATAATCTACATTCTCTTCGATATTGTCCACCTCAAAAGCTAAATGTCTCAGCCCACAGGCTTCTGGCTTACTCGGTCTTGGGGATGGAGACGGAAATGAAAATAGTTCGATGGTGTCTCGATCGGAAATCTTAAGATCTAGTTTATATGAATCTCGTTCAGATCTATAAGTCTCATGAATTACGGAGAACTTGAGGATATCGACATAAAACTTTTTCGATGCTTCGTAATTAGAGCAAATTATCGCAATATGATGGATTTTATTTATTTTCACTTTTATTTTCCTCGATCTAATAACTTTATTAAAAGTTAGTGAGGCTATAGGGTGTGTTAGCAACAGCGTCGCACCAACCCACCAGAATAATTGTGGGTTATGCTATCGCTAGCGCACCCTACAAAAGCTTGGTCCTACTCTATAATCGTAGCGATATATCTTGGGATGAAGATCTCGACATTCTTATCGAAAAGGAGAGTAGGGGTAATTCATGAATTACTCCTACTCTCCTTTTCTCGTGTAAATAATCGAACTATTTACTAATTATTCTGCTTTAATATCGCGGAGAGTGCTAATATCGACTTCGATCGAAGGCCCCATCGTTGCAGAGACGTACATACTGCGCCAAAAGCGACCCTTAGCACCAGAAGGACGGTTACGATCGATACTTTCTTGGAACGCCTTCAGATTGACGAGGAGGTCTTCAGGAGCGAATGCTGCCTTACCGAAGAGAATATGCACGATCCCAGCTTTGTCTGCACGGTACTCTAGTTTACCAGCTTTGAACTCGGCGATCGCTGCGCCTAAATCGGTAGCGACAGTACCCGCCTTGGGCGAAGGCATCAAACCGCGTGGACCGAGAACCCGACCTAATTTAGCAATCTGGGGCATCATATCAGGAGTAGCGATCAATAGGTCGAAATCCATCTTTCCAGCAGCGATTTCGGCAATTAACTCTTCAGAACCAGAGATATCGGCACCAGCAGCAGCAGCTTCAGCCACCTTTTCACCACGGGCGATGACAGCAACGCGGATAACTTGTCCCGTACCTTTTGGTAGAGCAACAGTCGTCCGTAATTGTTGGTCAGTATACTTAGGATCGATACCTAGACGGACGTGAACTTCAGCAGATTCGGGAAATTTAGCAGTAGCTGTCTCACCGATTAGTTTCATTGCTTCGAGGGGTTCGTAAGCACGAGCCTCGATTTTCTTGGCTAATTCTTGATAACGACGGGAATACTTTTTGGTCATGATTTTTACTGGGGTAACTGGCGAGGTTTAACCTCTCCCCCAAATATTGGTTGTTGTGGATAAAAAACTAGTCAACGATGGCGACACCCATATTGCGGGCAGTACCAGCCACGATTTTCATCGCTGCATCGATGTCATTTGCATTGAGATCGGGTAATTTGATTTGAGCAATTTCTTGTAATTGCGCCGAAGTAATTTGACCGACTTTTTTCTTGTTGGGTTCGTTGGAACCAGTTTCGATTTTGGCGGCTTTCTTAATTAGTACGGAAGCAGGAGGTGTCTTCAGTACGAATGTAAAACTTCGATCTTCAAAGATCGATATTTCTACGGGGATGACCGTGCCAGTTTGCTCGGCAGTTTTGGCATTATATTCTTTACAGAATGCCATGATATTCACACCATGTTGACCCAGGGCTGGGCCGACAGGAGGTGCGGGGTTAGCTTTACCAGCATTGAGTGCTAGTTTGACGATTGCGACTACTTTCTTTGCCATTGGATGTGTTTTATTAGCCCTGTCTTTGGACTTGGTTAAATTCGAGTTCTACGGGGGTATCTCTACCGAAGATAGAGAGCAAGGCTTTTAGTTTACTCCGTTCGGGACTCACTTCAACGACCTCACCTGCAAAGTCCTTAAATGGACCAGACATTACCATTATTTTATCGCCTTCGGTCAGATCTGTCTTCACAACCGGCTCTTGCTCGAGAGCTTGTTTAAAGATCCGATCTGCTTCACCGCGAGAAAGCGGTAGTGGTTTGACGTGTCCGCGTCCGCGCCCATAGCCGCGTTTCTGCTCTGAGCCGACGAAATTGATCACGTTGGGGGTATTTTTAACTACCTGCCATGCATCATCATCCATCGACATGCTCACTAAAACATAGCCTGGGAAAACTTTTTCCTCTGCGGGTGTCTTGGTACCATCTTTTTTGAGCCGGATGGTAGGAGTTTGAGGAATCTCGATCTGGTAAATTCGATCGCCCATCCCAAAGGAGTGAATCCGTTGTGACAAGTCAATTTTGACTCGATTTTCACATCCAGATGCTACTTGGACAGCATACCACCTGGCAGGTTCTTTGGCTTTAGGTCCACGATCTCGTTCGTCAAGATCGTCATCGATATCTTCGTCTCGAATAAAACTCATACAAACACCTTACCAGCAGCCCAGCTAAACAGGTTGTTGACCAAATAAATGGTCGTAGCTGATAGAGAGACCATCGCAATTACAGCTAAGGATTCACTAATTAGTTGTTGACGGCTGGGCCAAATTACTTTGGTGAGTTCGGCTTTACTATCTTGGATGAGTTGAACCGGATTGAATCCAGATGTTGATTCGGCTACTGCTGGTTCAGTTTTGGGTTCGGCTTTTTTGACCATAGTCTCTAACTTCTCTTTACGACGAGAGGATCTGAGGTTAACAGATTTCTAGTTTACCTGAAATTTTTGTCTCCTGCGCGGCTAATTAACTGGTGCTGCTCAATTGAGATCTGAAAGGGGAGTGGGGGTGTTGGGGTGTTTATTACTCCCCCTACTCCGTTACTCCCTTTATGAATTACCAATTACTGTTACCGCATCGACATCGTAGTGTTTGTCTTTACGTAAATCCACTGACTTAACAAAAAAACACCAAACAGTATTTCCGTAGATCGACGCTGTTAGGAATCGGGGTATGTAGACAAGAATGTAGCAGTGGAGAGAAACAAGTAAATAAGTCCCAACCGAAATTGATTGCTTGCACTAATTCCCTAGTTTCCGATGTCCGAACCCCTCTGATGTGATTATGCCCATTTATGTGCAAATTGCATCACTCCAACAGCATCTATCTTGAAATAAGGTTCTTTAAACGATGGCTACTCAGGTTTCCGCTCATTCCGAATCGATTTCTCTACTGATGAACTACTATCAACAGCCCAGTGTCAAGGTTCGTAATCAGTTAGTTTTATTGAATGCTGGTCTCGTCAGACAAATCGCTCATAGAATCGGTCGTCAATGTGCAGAACCCTATCAAGATTTGGAACAGATTGGTTACTTAGGATTAATTCGGGCGATCGAACGCTTTAATCCTCACCAAGGCTGTGCATTTAGCTCTTTTGCAGTTCCATACATCAGAGGCGAAGTCTTGCACTTCCTGCGCGATAAGAGCAGTGTCCTGAAGATTCCTCGCCGTTGGCAAGAACTCCAAAAAGAAGGCGAAAAAGTTCGTCAACAACTAACAGCGAAGTTGGGTAGAAAAGTTCGCGATGAAGAAATCGCCGCTGTCTTGAATGTGTCTGTGAACGAATGGCGTGAAACTCAAGCCGCAGAGCACAATCGTCAAGCCTTAAGTTTAGATGCTACTGTAGGACAAATGTTGGACTGTCCAGTTACTTTGGGTGACAGCTTACCAGACAATCGCGAACAACAACGTCAATATGTAGAAGAAGAACGCCAGCAACTAGAAGGTGCGATCTCCGAACTCGAATCTAAAACTAAACAAGCCATCGAATTTGTTTATATCAAAGGATTACCTCGCAAGGAGGCTGCTAAAAGAATTGGGGTCAGTCCGATGACCGTTACCCGCCATCTACAACGCGGTGTTAAGCAATTATCTACACTCTTACACCCAGAAGAAGCATTGATGACCTAGTTCACGAAAACCTCGCCTGCTAAGGCGAATCGAATCAACGCTGAAGATCTAGCATCCGCCTAGTGTTCGCATAACTGAATTCGCTGTCTAGGCTGCAAAAAAATGACCCTTTTTACCAGCTAAATTATCAAGAGGATTGAGTCATCCTCTTGTTTTGTCATGACTACGGTATCATTATTTGCCAAATAGTCTTTAATTCTTTCGATTTGTTTTTGAATTGTATTTTGTGGTATTTCATTAATATGAAAATACTTTATCTCTTTTGCTTCTTCATTAATTTGAATATCGCCTGAAACGATTTTGCATTTATAGGAAAAAACCAAGTCATTGTGCTCTGGCTTTGAGTATATTCCAATCAGTTTCTCTACTACAATATTTAATCCTGTTTCTTCTTTTACTTCTCTAATGACACACTCCCATGGTGCTTCACCATCATCGACACCGCCACCTGGTAAATTCCAGAGATCGTAGTCATTCCTCAAGCACAAGAGAATCCTATTTTCTGAATCCACAATGATTGCAAATGCACCAATCGTAAACGTTTGCTTTACACTCATTTTTCCTCACAAATAAAAATAATATCTGCAGCATTTTGCTAATAGCAATTATAGCTCAATTCGATCTATATTTTTGCAGTGTAAATGCAGTAAGATAAGGTGTCGATCGAGAATTTATATGATGAAACTTTATTATAGTGTCACGTCACCTTATGCGCGAAAAGTGCTAGTTCTGATTCAGGAAAAAGGCTTGGGAGATCGGGTCGATCTGACATTGTGCAATCCATTTGCCGATGTCGAGAAACTACAACGAGTTAATCCCCTGCGCAAGATTCCGGTCTTAATTCTCGATGATGGTAGTTCTCTGTATGATAGTCCGGTTATTTGTGAATATCTCGATAGTCTCGGTGGCGTACCTCGACTCCGCGCTTTACAAGTAGACTCTCTGCAAGAAAATCGAGATATTCCGATGATTCCGACAACCGGAATAGATCGATTTAATGTGCTACGCCAACAAGCGATCGCGGATGGAATTATGGATGCAGCAATTGCGATTGTGATGGAAACTCGCCGCACTGATGCCGAGCAATCGACAGCGTGGATAAACAGATGGGCAACAGCAATTAATGCTAGTTTAGATGTCCTAGAAACAGAGATTCAAAATAGTGATGATAACATCGATGTTGGTAAAATTACGATCGGTTGCGCTTTGGGATATTTGGATTTCCGTTTGTCCGACTTACATTGGCGGAACGAGCGAGGATACTTGACGAAATGGTTCGATCGATTTGTCACTCGCAAATCAATGAAACAGACAGTCCCAATCGATTAATCTACAGATATTTGGTAAATTGTCTAGCCATTAATTCTATTATCTACAATGGCGTAAACTTGACGCTGCTCGAATAGAGCTAAAAGATTGCTGTCGATCTTGCCTGCGGTGGCTTCTTGACGTAAGATTGCTAAGGTTCGATCGAGTGATAAACGCGGTTTGTATGGTCGATCGCTGGCAATTAATGCATCATAAATATCGGCGATCGTCATAATCTGTGATTGGACGGGAATTTCACTAGCCGTTAAACCTTGGGGATAACCGCTACCGTCTAGTTTTTCGTGGTGAGAAACAGCAATATTGGGGACATATTTGAGATGTTTCGTCCAGGGGATTTTGCGGAGAAAATCGTAGGTATGGCTGACATGAGATTCCACGATTAACCGTTCGGCGGCGGTGAGCGAACCTCTGGGAATTAAGAGTTGTTCGATTTCGGCTGGGGTAAGCAGGGGTTGGAAATTACCATCGAGATCTCGGTAGGTATATTGTGCTAGTTGCTGTAGATCGGTGACAATTTCATCTAATTTTTCGGTAAATTCTGAGGTACAAACGACATCGGGTTGGTTGAGTTTATTTAATAGTTCCCAGTAAGATTGTAATCGATCGAGTCTAGCTGTCAAATCTCGCTCTAATTGTTGTAAATAGCCACAGTGGAGACAATTATCTCCCGATTGGTGATGATGTCCCAGGGGTGAACTGAGTAAGTAGGTAAATTTCTGCTCGGCGCATTCTAGTTCCCAGGTACGGCGGAGCAAATTGAAGCGATAACTGAGTTCGGTGAGTTGATGGGGATAGAGTTTTTTACCTTTTTGAACGATGGCTTCGGGAATACTAATTTTGCCAAAGTCATGGAGCAGTGCCGCGTAGCGAATTTCCTGGATCTGACGATCGCTAAAGCGGATCGATTTTAGCATTCCCGTGTCCACCGTATTGACTTCCTGACTCAGCCGCACGCTCAAATTGGCGACTCGCTCTGAATGTCCTGCGGTGCTGGGATCGCGGTTTTCGATTACCTGTACGGCGGCTGTCACAAATCCCGCAAATAGCCCCTCGATGCTCTCTAAAAGGTGATTGCGCTCGATCGAAATTGCGGCTTGGGAAGCCAGGGAGCGTACAATTTGTTGTTCCCATTCAGAATAGGGTTGAGTAATCGAGAGCGCGTTCTCTGGTGTAATCTGGAGATCGGTTTGGATCTTGCGATCGATCAGTTGTAATACGCCAATTGTTTCGCCCTCCCGATTTTGCATCGGTAATACCAGTACAGAGACAGTGCGGTAGTTAAATTCTAGATCGAAATGGCGATCGAATTTGTAGGGCACATCATCGCCAAGTGCATACGCATCAGGAATATTCAGGATTTTGCCTGTAGTTGCGACATATCCCGCCAGACTCTTAGGATTGAGGGGAATACTCTTCAACTGAACGGAAATATTTGGGAGAGAATCAGTCTGCGCAGCTTTAAATATTAACTTTTGTTCGCTATCGCTCTGATCGACCAAATAAACGCTACCCGCATCACTACAGGTAATTTCCCGACTTTTTGACAAAATTAAATCGAGTAGTTCTGTTAAATTAAGACAATCGGACAGTGCCGTCCCGATGGCCAGTAATTGCTCGATCGTTTCCCGTTCGGTGGTAATACTGGTAAGTGAGTGGGGAAATGTCAGCACGAGTATACCAAGTTACTATACGTAAATACATTCAGGTCTGAAACTTTTCAGCTTCGATCTTTGGCATAATTCGACGACGCTCTCCACAAGATGCGCTACTGTGCGGAATCGTGGGATTCGGTGAATGTCAGGTTCCAGATCGATTGGGATGGAATTTATCTCCCTCTTAATTATATCAAACCCAAAATTTTTTACTAAATCACCATCGTTATGTCACTATCGATCGATACTGAAATTGCTGCTGTTACTGTTTATACCGATCGTGCGCTAGTTACTCGGCAAGGGAAAATTAGTCTTGCAGGGACAGAACGAGAATTAACCGTCAGTAACTTACCGACTACCCTCGATCCCGAATCCGTCAGAGTTGGTGGTAAGGGTCAAATTGGAGTCAAATTACAGGCAGTGACTGTCGATCGACAATATACCACCGAACCCGTCGTCGATCGCATCGCTCAACTGACAGTTCAAATCGAGCAATTAGGCGCAGACAAACGCCGTCTCCAAGCGCAAATCGACACCATCAAGCTTCAAGCCAACTTTATCCAAGGTTTGCGCGAGAAGACGCAAGAATCATTTTCGCGGAGTCTAGCACGCCAGCAAATCGGGCTAGAAGATACCCAAAACTTCTTGGACTTCATCGGTACCAAAACTACCGAATACGCCTTTGCAGGGGAAGATTTGCGCCAGCAGCAGCAACAAATTGACAAGCAGCTTCAAAGCCTCCGACTTCAACTAGAGGAAGTCGAGACACCCTATAGTAAAGAGAGTTTTGAGATCTCGATCGCGATTGAACCTGCTGGAGCTGGTGAGTTTCAACTAGAATTAAGTTATGTGGTTAAACGAGCTTATTGGACTCCTCTCTACGATCTGCGAGTTCAAAGTACCAGTAAGACAATTCAACTAAATTATCTCGCCGAAATCGTCCAAACCACAGGCGAAGATTGGGCAAATGTTAACTTAATTCTCTCCACTGCCAAACCAGGTTTAGGTACGCTCCCACCTAAATTAGATCCTTGGTATATCGATGCACCTGTACCAATGACGATGCGGAGCAGAAATATCGGCTCTAAATCGTCAGATATGGCGATGGAAATATCTGCTTCTGCACCAATGCTCGTTGGTGCTAAGATGGCTCGAATGCAAGAACCAGACACTCTGTTAACGATGGAATATGAGGCGGAAACTGTCGTCGCCGAAATATCTCAACAGGGGAGTGTAGTGACATTTCAACTTGGGGGTGGTGGAAATATTCCCAGCGATGGAAATCCTCACAAAGTGACTATTTTTAATGATAATTTTGCCTGTCAATTCGAGTACATTGCAATGCCAAGATTGGTAAGTTTTGCTTATCTACAAGCCAAAGCTAAAAATAGATCTGATGGGGCGACATTATTACCAGGCAAGGCGAATATTTTTCGAGATGATGTATTTGTCGGCACGAGTAATTTAGAAAATATTGCGCCAGGGCAAGAATTCAAGCTTAATTTAGGGATAGATGAAGGAATTAAGATCGATCGAGAATTGATCGAACGTCAAGTCGATAAAACGTTCCTCTCTGGCAATCGGCGGACTACTTATGCTTATCGACTGAGTGTGACTAATTTACTCAATGGAGTAAATCACATTTCAATTAATGACCAAATTCCCCACAGTCGGAACGAACAAATAAAAGTAAAACTCATCAAAATCAATCCTCAAATTCAACCAGGCGAATTAGGTCGATTAGCATGGGAAATAGATCTGCCAGCTCATAGCAAAACCGAAATCAACTATCAATTCTCGATCGAACATCCCGAAAATATTCACGTACAGGGATTGGATATTTAATTAATAATTAACAATGGATAATTACGACTTATTTTAATGGATCGCAATCGTAAATTAATTCAACTGTGGCAACAATTTATTCCGTTATCTTTATCCGATGTATCGATGGCATTGGGCGATCCTTTAACGACGACTACCCTGGCTCATTTACCAGACGCGAGAACTAATATTGCTGCTGTCGGAGTGGCAAAAGCAATCGCGATTTTCTGTGAAAGTCCGATTATTATGCTGCTTCATGCGAGTAACGCGCTTGCACCTACTCAAACATCCAGACGAGCGTTATGGAAATTTACCTTAATTGCCAGTGGAGTGATGAGTTTCCTGCTTGCCCTGACAACTTTACCATTTATTTTTGCAGTCATTGGTGAAGGCTGGTTGGGCGTTTCTCCGAGCTTGAGTAGTTCGATTCGATCGACTCTCTCAATCGTTATTTTATGGCCATTGGCGATCGGTTGGCGCAGATATTTCCAAGGTTTATTAATCCACAGCGGACAAAGTAACGCAGTCGCTCAAGCGGGAATAATTCGGCTCTTAGTTGTCGGTGGAATTCTCGCTGGCGGATTTATGCTCAAAGCGAATGGCGCGGTAGTCGCGGGGATGAGTTTAGTTTGGGGTGTAATTGCCGAAGCTGTAGCTGTCACCTATCTGGCGCGAAAGTTGGGCGCGACTCAACTACCAGAGCTTGTATCTAGCCCTGAATTACCCCAAGATGTAGCTGGAGTCTGGAAATTTTATGCCCCCTTGGGCGGGACGATGATGCTCGGATGGGGGGCGAGAGCGGCTCTATTGGGGATTGTGGCGCGATCGAATGATGGTAGTATTGCTTTAGCTGCTTGGCCTGCTGCTTGGGGTTTAGTCTTAGTTATCGCCAATTCGACCCGGATGGTACAGCAAATCATCATTCGCAATCGGAAATTAATACCCGATCGAATCTTAATTAGTTTTGCAATTAGCGTTGGCATATTCTGTTCGTTGATTCTATTATCTCTTGCTGGAACACCGATGAGCGAACAGGCAATTAGTTATTTTATCGGACTCGATCGAGACTTAATCGATCGAGTCCGTCCGGTATTATTAATCTGTGCGATCATGCCACTATTAGTGTCGGTACAGAACGCGCTGCAAGGTTTTTTAGTTAGTGAAGGACGCACCTGGGGCGTAAACCAAGCCGCTTGGGTAGGTGCGATTGTGATGTTAGGTACGGCGTATTTAGCATCACAATTAGGCCAAAATGGCGCGATTTCTGCAGCAATTGGCATGATTGTTGGGAATGTGGTGGAAATAAGTTATTTGTTTTATGGCTGGCGATGGAGACTTAAAAATAGGCAAGACAATGTATAAATGCTATTGCTGCTACTCCGAGGATACTCCCTTATCCCGATTTAGACACAAAACTTTATTTTCAAAATAAATGATAGTTATTCTCAATAGATGTGTTAATATCTTTTTAACAGCTTATTGATATAGATAATCAATAAGTTAATTCGATCGAGGTACATTGATGACGAGTACAGCAGTAAATCCACCGCAGCTCGCTCCTTGGTGGGCGGGAAATGCGAGATTAGTAAATCTTTCAGGCCGACTCTTAGGAGCGCACATCGCTCATGCAGGCCTGATTGTGCTCTGGGCAGGGGCAATGACCCTATTTGAAATTTCCCACTTCGACACCAGTCAGCCGATGTTCCAACAGGGATTGATTCTCCTCCCCCACTTGGCAACATTAGGTTTAGGTGTTGGAGCTAATGGGCAAATTATTGACACTGAGATCTATTTTGCGATCGGCGCGGTGCATTTGATTAGTTCGGCTGTTCTCGGTGCGGGTGGTATTTATCACTCTGTGCGTGGGGAAGCAATCTTACCGCAAGACTCAACTTTCGCTGGCTCCTTTGGCTACGACTGGAAAGATACTCAAAAGATGACCACTATTCTGGGGATTCATCTAACGCTCCTGGGTGCTGGGGCTTGGCTGCTAGTTGCCAAAGCGATGTTTTGGGGTGGGCTATATGATGCGGCTTTAGGTTCGGTGCGGGTAGTGAGTGACCCAACACTGAGCGCGGGGCACATCTTTGGTTATCTCATCGGGCTACATGGCAGCGCAGGGATGGCATCGGTTGATAATCTCGAAGATATCGTCGGTGGACATATTTGGGTGGGTTTACTCTGTATTGCTGGTGGCTGTTGGCACATCACCACGACTCCTAGTCGGTGGGCGAACAAAGTGCTGTTTTGGTCTGGGGAAGCTTATCTGAGTTATAGCTTAGGTGCGCTTGCCTATATGGGCTTTTTTGCAGCTTACTTTGTGACGGTCAATAGTACCGCATATCCTGAGGTCTTTTATGGCCCAGTGGGGTTGAATATCGGCGCAGAAACGGACGCAATTACGGTGCGGACTTGGTTGGCTACTAGTCACTTTGTCTTGGCTGTATTGTTATTAACTGGGCACATCTGGCACGCAATCCAAGTGCGGGCGGCGGCGGCGGGTTTCGATTTACGTCGAGGCTCAGTAGTTGCTACCAAAAAACCGGAACGAGGTGATTTGGATACGCCAATTAATGCCAATGATTTGACTATCTCATTATTGAGAAATCTTCCTTTCTATCGTGAAGGGTTGGCTCCCTTTAGTCGGGGATTAGAGATTGGGATGGCGCATGGTTACTTCTTACTCGGCCCATTTGCCAAACTCGGCCCATTGCGGGATTCTGAGCTAGCTAACTTAGTGGGATTGATGTCATCGATCGGACTACTACTGATTCTATCTGTTTGTCTCTCACTTTATGGTACGGTTTCCTTCCCGAAAACTAGACCAGCGGTTGGGGTTTTACCCGCTGGATTAGATACTACGGAGACCTGGAGTCAGTTTACAGGCGGGTTTACAGTCGGTGGTATCGGTGGTGCTGTTTTTGCCTACTTCTTACTCGCTAATAGTGGGTTGTTTGCTCAGATTGCTGCTGGGGGCTAAAGACTGAGAAATTTGGTGGAAATTGCTTTCCCCTGATTTCTCAGCACAAATTAAAACATTCTAGTTCGATGATATCGCAAGTCCCAAGGACGTTGACCCAATTTTTCTAAGTTGGGTATCTAGAGTCTGCTTCTCCCCTTTCCAAGGGGAGGTTGGGAGGGGTAAAGATCTATGACAGTAACAATCATAGGTATGTGATTTCGCAACCCCTAACGACAATTTATTGGCTTGTGGGTTAGGGCGGGTTTGTTCTTTCGTTGTGGAGAGGTTGCGAGTATATCTAGCATAAACCCGCCCCTACGGTACCCGTACATGCGATGTCCGTATTTACGATACCCGTATTTACGATACCCATAGCTATGTTGGATTTCCGAATCTACCATCACAAATTCATCCGCCTGCGGTTGATGAGCAAATTAAACGATTGATTGAGGTTAATTAAACAATGCAAACTTACGATAAACCAAAGGTTCAGTATGGCTGGTGGGCGGGTAACGCTCGCTTTGCCGATAAATCGGGGTTATTTATCTCTGCTCATGTCGGACAAGCTGCGCTGACAATGTTCTTTGCAGGGGCGATGACACTGTTTGAACTGTCTCGTTATAATGCTGCTACCCCAATGGGCGAGCAGGGTTTAATTCTATTACCTCACTTAGCTACCCTCGGTTTTGGTGTTGGTAAAGGTGGCGAAATTGTCGATACCTATCCAATGTTCGTCATCGGTGTGGTGCATTTGATTTCTTCAGCGGTTTTGGGTGCGGGTGCTTTATTCCACACTTTCAAAACACCTGAAAGTTTAGCAAGTGCAAAAGGTAAGGCGCAGAATTTCCACTTTACTTGGGACAATCCTAAGCAGTTGGGGATGATTCTCGGACATCACTTACTGTTCCTCGGAGCGGGGGCGATTTTACTCGCGCTTAAAGCGATGTGGTGGGGCGGTTTGTATGACTCGAATATCCATGATGTGCGAGTGATTACTGAGCCTACTCTCGATCCTGCAATTATCTACGGTTATCAGACTCACTTTGCGACGGTAAATAGTCTGGAGGATTTAGTCGGCGGACATATCTATGTCGGTGCTTTACTAATTCTCGGCGGGGTATTTCATATCGTCAAAGAACCATTACCTTGGGCGAAAAAGGCCTTGATTTGGTCTGGTGAAGCGATTCTCTCCTATTCTCTGGGTGGGATTGCATTAGCTGGGTTTGTGGCTGCATACTTCTGCGCTGTGAATACTCTGGCTTATCCACCCGAATTCTACGGTGCAGTATTAGACGTGAAATTGGGAGTATCTCCTTATTTTACCGATAGTGTGAAACTACCGATCGGTCATACCGCCCGCGCATGGTTAGCAAATGGTCATTTCTTCTTAGCGTTCTTCTTCCTCCAAGGTCACTTGTGGCACGCATTGCGGGCGATGGGCTTTGATTTCCGTCGGGTAGAAAAAGCTCTGAATGGCATCAACGAACCAGTCGCATCTTCCGCTGAATAGTTACCCCCCAACCCCCTTATAAAGCGGCGTTTTTATTAGGGGGTTCCCCCCGAATAAAAAAACGACAAGACAGGGGGCTTCCGACTCCCTCCCCGTTATAAGGGGAGGGCTGGGGTGGGGTAAAGATCTCCGCTTCCACACAAATGAATCCAAGGTGCGTTACGGCTTCGCCTAACACACCCTACGAAGTGCTATTTACGTGAGAAAATATGACAATATCTCTACAAAGATCGATCGCCGAAGATCGCCCAAAACTAGCATGGCTAGTCGGGAATGCCCAACTAGTCAACCTCTCAGGACAACTACTCGGCGCACATATCGCCCATGCCGGATTAATTATGTTTTGGGCTGGCACAACCGCAATTTCCGAAGCCCTGCGCTTCCAGCCCGATGTACCCTTCGCAGAGCAAGGATTTATCCTCCTCTCCCACCTAGCTACTTTGGGCTGGGGTATAGGTGCGGCTGGTGCGATTGATACATATCCTTATTTTGTCATCGGAATGCTGCATTTAGCTGCTTCGGCGGTACTAGGTGCGGGAGGACTGTATCATGTCTTCCGCGCTCCGGCTAATCTCAAAGATGGACAAGGGCGAGTTGCTAAGTTTCATTATGAATGGAATGACCCCAAAAAGTTGGGTTTTATTCTCGGACATCATTTAATCTTCCTCGGTTTTGGTGCTCTAGCTCTAGCGGGTAAGGCGATGTGGTGGGGTGGAATTTACGATTCGGCAACTCATCAAGTTCGAGTAATTAGCGAACCGACGTTGAATCCGGTAACAATTTTCAGTTACCTGGGTGGACTAAACAATGGGGTTTGGACACCGATGGGAATGGCTAGTGTCAATAGTTTGGAAGACATTATTGGTGGACACTTATGGATTGGTGCAATCTTACTTGGTGGTGGTGCATGGCATATTTTGGTTACGCCGACGAAGTGGGCGGTGAAGATGCTGCGGATTGAAGCTGATGCAATTTTGTCTTATAGCTTGGGTGGTTTAGCTTTTATGGCGTTAGTTAGCTGTGCCTTTGTTGGGTTCAATACTACTGCTTTTCCAGTCGAATTTTATGGGATCGATCGAACTGGGCCAGCTACAAGTCAATTTTTTCTAGCTATTACTGCTCTAGTAGGACATCTTTGGCACGCTTATCGCGCTCGGATGGTTAGTGGTGCCGCGTAATAAGTTGGTGCGTTACGGCTTTGCCTAACACACCCTACAGGTTGTTTGAATTTTCACGCATTTATTAATTGGAATTGAAAGTATGTCTAAAATTGGACTTTTCTTTGGTACACAGACTGGTAAAACTGAAGGGATTGCCGAAATGATTCGGGATGAATTTGGTGCTAGTGAGATCGATTTACATGATATGTCTCAAGTAAGTGTCAGTGATTTTGATGGATATACCAAATTAATCATCGCTTCACCAACTTGGGATATTGGCGAGTTGCAAAGTGATTGGGATGGCTTTTTCCCAGAACTTGACACTATGGATTTCAAGGGTAAAACTGTTGCTTATTTTGGTACTGGCGATCAGTTAGGCTACTCGGACAACTTCATGGATGCCGTTGGAATGCTGGAAGCAAAAATCACAGCGCGCGGTGGTAAAACGATCGGGTATTGGTCAACTGATGGCTATGATTTTACCGAATCTAAAGCAGTAAAAAATGGTAAATTTGTCGGTTTAGCGATCGATGAAGATAACCAATCAGATTTGACTGACGAACGAGTTAAAGCTTGGGTAGCTCAAATCAAAAAAGAGTTCGCATAATAAATATTATCTCCTAAACTCAGCAGTTGAACATCGGTGGTGAATTTACCACCATTTTTTTAAATATTAATATCATAATTCATATGAATAAATTTCTCTGGGTTAGTGCTAGCCCTAGCCTAAAATACTTTCACCGCCGTCTGCTCAATAACTTGTCGAAAGTTGTCGAACTGGAATTTTGGGAATACTATCAAACATTAGATGAGAGTAGTTCGATCGAGGGTGCAGTTAATTTATTAGATGAACATCTATCTACATCCGATCGTCCCGTTCATCTCATCGGGCATGGAATCGGCGGTGTAATTGCATTAGGTTATTCTCGCCTATATCCAGCCAAAGTTGCATCATTGACATTGCTAAGTGTTGCCGTTCAGCCAGGGATTAATTGGCATTCATACTATTATACTCAATTGCAATCCTTACCATTTAGTCGGGACTGCATTTTGAAATCAGTTGCTAGTAATTTATTTCCGTATACTTGTCCTAGTCATGTTCATGATTTAGTCGATCGATTAGGACAAGATTTAGTTGAGTCTCCATCCAATCACTCACTATTTAGATTAGATATTCTCATCGAAGGTGGTGTCGAAATGCCATTGATGATTTGTGCGAGTCAAGACGATCCAGTGATTAGTTCTCCCGCCTTATATGGTTGGAATAGTTACTTCAAATCAGTAGATACAATTTGGTGTTCTGCAACAGGCGGACACTTTTTTCACCACTTTCATGCTGAATTAGTTGGCTACCAAATTCAACAATTTTGGCGCAAGTCAGAACCAGGATTAGTGTTACATCAACTTGCTAGTGCGGAGTTCAATTAATCGATGGTTATCATCTGCTTTATCCTGACTTGGGTCACAATCATTAGTGCTTGTTTGACGTTGGCGCATAACTGGAAAACAGGATTTATCTATGTCAAGCGACTACATCAAGTCCCTTGCCATAATTGCAAATATTTTACTAATAGTTGCTATTTGAAATGTACTGTCAATCCCCATCTTGCTTGCTCAGAAGAAGCGATCGATTGTCGAGATTATCAACCTCAATAAAACTAAAAATGCTCATGGGTAAACTAAAACCAAATCGCAAGCTAGTATCTTCGCCAACAAGCATGAATCGGATCGCGACGATCGTTAGAGAAAATTGGGATGAAATCTGGGAGATTGTTCAGCAAAGAGCGCGAACTGAGATTTATCAAAAAAAACTCTATTCAACTAGAGAACCAATTATAAAATCCACATTACGCACTTCGGGAAAGTAGCATGAAAAAGGCCTAATTTTGCGTTGCCAAGCTGGGTAAGTTACTATAATTTATAATCAGTAATATCAATAACCTTTCGAGTCTTCGTGACCAGCATTTGTCGTAAAAATTGAAGTGCGGAATGTGGGTTAATTATCAATTATCAATTAAATCCCATGACTCTTTCCAATCACCCAATGACGACGGAAAGATCGAGCCAAACTACTTTCCTTAAAAGAGAGATAAATCGGTCTACCATGAGGACAAGTACGGGGATTTCGGGTGCGTTGCCAGCGATCGAGTAAACTTTGCATTTCGGGTAAACTCAATGGTGTCCCATTCCGAATCGCACAGCGACAAGCAACCGCGACTTGTGCGGCTTGTAAATCTCCACCCAAGCTGAGTTCGATAATCGCCGCAGCTAGATCTTCTCGCATTAGTAATGGTGCTGGAGCCGTCCGAATTGCCGATAAGCCTTCACCAAATGGCTCGATCGTTAATCCGATCTGTTGTAACTGCTCGATCTGCCGCTCTGACAGGTGAGAAAGAATAATTGGCGGCTCTAGCGGTAAAAGTTGCCAAGCAAGGGTTATTTGCTCGTATAGTACCCGCTCGTGAGCAATATGTTGTTCGACCAACCACAGTCCATCGGTGTGTTCGGCGACGATGTAAGTATTCAGCACTTGTCCAACAGCACGAAGTTCGAGTAATCCTAATCCATCCCCGTCATTAGTAGAGATCGATCTATTGGGAATATGATAGGCACCCTGCTGTTCGGCGACTGTTAGTAGTTTACCAATTCGGCTGGTTTGAGTGGTGTCGTCACCGCTGACTTCAACATCGAGATTCAGGGCTGAGTCGATCGCTTTCAACACTTCAGACTGCCAATATTCTATCTGTTGAAGGTAAATCTCTACTTTCGCTGGATGACGATTCCAGTCAATGTAGTGAGGTGGAATTTGAAGATGGAGAAAACAGACAGGATATCGATCTCGTGGTAATGTTCTGGCTAATCCACTAACGATCGTTTGCTCCAATTCTGGTGCTCTGACAATTCGCCCATTCACAGCAACTTTCACCCAATCTAATCGATGACGGTGACAGCGATCGGGCAATCCTAAGGTTAACTGAATTTTGGACTCCTCCCCCACTCCCTCACTCCCCCACTCCCCTACTCCCCTACTCCCCACAATATTCAGCTCTACATACTGAAGATCGCCTACTCTGATTTTTGGCAATAGTTGGGGGATAATTTGTTGACTGGTTTTACTTGCAACGATCTGAAACCACGGACGACTTTGTTGTTCTATCGTCCAACTGACATGGGGATAACATAAAGCCAGATGATAAATCACCGTCTGAACTTGACGCAATTGCTGGTTGAGATTTGGTAAACCTTCTCGCCTAGCTTCCCATTCACCAAACAGATTTTCGACATTAATTATCGTACCAGGAGCGATCGCGACTTCCTGTTGAGTCAAGACTTCGCCCTGATGGTTGTATACTAGGTGCCAACCATCACAACTATCGCGGGGACGACTATAAATTTCGAGATCGGCAAGTTGAGCCAGACTATGGAGAGCCTCACCGCGAAATCCCAAACTGGTGATGTGAAATAAATCGTCTCGATCGTCAATTTTACTCGTACTATGAGCCGTAGCCGCAACCTGCAGATCTGCTAGTCCGATTCCCATCCCATTATCAGCTACCTGAATCCGCCACTTATCGGGAAACAGCGAAACCGTAATCCTAGAAGCTCCAGCATCGATCGCATTTTCACATAATTCTCTGACAACAGCTCCCAGAGAGTCAATAACTTCCCCAGCCGCAATTAAGTGGATTACATCGATAGGTAGAGGATGAATCGGCATTTAACAGCTAACAGTCAGAGCATTAGATTAACCCAAGTTGCTAGTTATGGGTTTTTAGTGAGATGGGTGTTAGGTTTTAGCTATTAGGTTTTAGGTTTTATCCCATCGCTAATACCCAAGACCCAATACCAAAATATTTAACCTTGGTTATAACTAGGAACTTGCATTAGATTATCAAATTGCACCAAAAACTGCTCCGCTCATTAACCGCCCACAAATTGCGGCTAGCGGATCGATGCGGGCATTTTTACCATTACTGCGAGATCCCCGACTTCAGAGGTCGGGAATCTGTCCTAACCAGCTTGGCAATTGCTATAATTCTTACTATTAGCTGTTAAACCGCGTAAGCGTTTTGCATCGCCCAAATAACCAGGAAGAGAATACCACCCAGCACGATCGCTGAAGAGATTGCGATCGCTACTGGAGTATCAGCTCCTTTAAATTTCATGATGCCCCGATCGAGATCTGACATAATCGCAATAATAATAGTTTCTCCATACTAGTATAGCAAAAATTGCTAACTGACAACCAGCCGCCGATGCTAAGATACGATAATTCAATCGATTGCCAGTAGATCGAGTCGCGCAAAAATTGTGGGCATCGCATTAGAAAACATCTCCAAATGCTTTGAGAGCTTTCAAGCTGTCGATTGCGTCAATCTCGAAATCAGCCCTGGTTCATTAATCGCACTGCTTGGCCCTTCTGGATCTGGTAAATCGAGCTTGCTCAGGCTGATCGCAGGCTTGGAAACACCCGATCGAGGCAGAATTTGGCTTGCAGGGACAGATGCGACCAAACAGAGCGTCAGAGAGCGAAATATCGGCTTTGTCTTCCAAAATTATGCCCTCTTTAAACATCTCACCGTTCGCCAAAATATTGCCTTTGGTTTAGAGATTCGCGGATTAGCACCCCCACAGGTCGAAAAAAAGGTCGCAGAACTCCTAGACTTAATTCAACTGGCTGGTTTAGGCGATCGATATCCCGCCCAACTTTCCGGCGGACAACGCCAACGGGTAGCCCTCGCCAGAGCTTTGGCGATCGAGCCACAAGTACTACTCCTCGACGAACCTTTTGCCGCCGTAGACGCTAGAGTCAGAAAGGATTTACGTGGCTGGTTGCGTCGGCTCCACGACAGGTCTCATGTTACCACGGTCTTTGTCACCCACGACCAAGCAGAAGCAATGGAAGTCGCCGATAAAATCGTCATCATGAACAAAGGAAGAATCGAGCAAGTCGGCACTCCTGCGGAAATTTACGATAATCCAGCCAATGCTTTTGTGATGGGTTTTATCAGCAGAGTAAATATCCTCTCCAGTAGTTCCAATATCTTCCACGCTCATGGGTTAGAAGCTACCAACCCCCAAATGTTTCTCCGCCCTGAAGATATCGCCATCGAAACCAGCTCAAATACTACTAATGTCTCTGCCAAAGTAAATCGCTTAATTCATCTCGGCTCAGAAATTCAAGCAGAATTAGCTCTAGATGATGGACAGGTAATTATGGCACATCTCACCAGAGAAAAATTTGACAGTCTCCAGCTCGAACCCCAGCAGCAGGTCTTTGTCAAGCCTAAACAAGCTAAATCTTTTCCAATTGATTATTCAATTTAGTCTAATCCAATCATAAATATCGATCGCTGATTCTCATGCTAATCTCGATTCAGTTATTGCTAATATATTTACAGAATGGCTGTGTGCTATACTACAAGAGCGGAATCAAAAAATAATTGGGTGACTAAGTTGTTTATCAAAACTAGCAGGTTAGCATGGCAAATATCACAGGTACACCAGGTCCAGATTTACTAACTGGTACATCCGAAAACGACACCATCTTAGGGTTGGGGCTGTTCGATCGAATTATTGGCAGCACTGGTAGCGATATCATTGATGGTGGTGATGGATTCGATACAGTTGACTATGGTAACTTAGGTGTCACCGTTGCTAATGCGCCTGACGGTAGTCAGGTTGTTACAAAAAGTGATGGTGGGATCGATAAACTAATCGGCATTGAAAGAATCGTCAATCCCACAGGTACCGAAGGCGCAGATGTTCTACGGACTGAAAACGTAGATTTTAATACACTTCAAGGTGGTAATGATCTAGTCAAAGCACTAGGCGGAAACGACCGAATCATTGGTAGTACGGGCACTGATACCATCGATGGCGGTACAGGCTATGATACGCTTGATTTTACGGGGACAACATTGAGTAGTGTTACAACACCAAATAGTTTGGGACCATTGGGACCTATTTATTTGTCAACCGATGGCGATCTCGTTACTAACCAAACGAATCCACGAGCGATGCCGTACCCAGGAGCCTTAATTAACAGCAGGCTCACCAGCGTTGAGAAAGTTGTTGGCGATCCGACTCAATCGAATACTATCTATCAGTTTCCATCTGTTGCGAATACAACTAACCGGATGGAGCTAGATTTATCAAAGAATCAACTCACAGCTTACGATAGCTCTAATAACTCTCGGATTGTTAAGTTCCAGAATTTTGACAATGTTCAAATTCAGTCGGGGAGTAGTCGGATCGTCGGGAACGATCGTGACAATATTATCACAAATATCGACGGCTTGCGAGGACCAGGAATTAGCGACGATCTGATTATTGGTTCTAAAGGTAATGATACTCTTAATGGTGGTTCAGGTAAAAATATCGTTGACTATAGTAACCTCGGTCGTGCAGTGAAGTTTTCGACCAACTACCAGATTGTAACTACAGAACCACGTTTTCCAGGAGATACCATTTTTCGGAACATCACGGCAAAAGCAACAATCGACAAGGGTAGTTTTGGAAAGGATACCATTGTCAACTTTCCAAAAATTATCGGTGCGACTAGTAAAAACAATACGGTAGATACTACGACTGATATTGATGGAGCTAGTGTAAATCTAAATCTAGCTACCAATTCTCTGACTGTGAATATTCCTCAGGGGGACACTTCATTTGCGATCGCCGATAAATACGAAGTTATCAATTTTGTCAATGCTATTGGTACGAAGGGTAATGATACGATCGTTGGTGCTAATCTAAGTGGTAAATTAACTGGAGGTGGCGGTAACGATACCATTACTGGTGGTAATCAAAACGATACGATCTCTGGCTCCGATAGCACTGCACGAGGCGTTGGTGAAGTCGATACTCTCACAGGTGGCAGTGGACGAGATAATTTTATCCTCGGCAATAAAAATGGTGCCTACTATGTCGGTAATGGCAGTAATGATTACGCCACAATTACTGATTTCGATCTGTTTGAAGACTCGATTAGTATCGGCAAATTGAAGAATTATAGTTTTTCACTTGAAGACACAAATACAATCGATCTGTTCTCTGGCAAAGATGTCAATACTCGCGATCTCATTGCCAAAATTCAGATTGCTGGCGGGATTAGTTCTGTGGCTAGTAACTCTCGTTCGGTCGCTGGATCTAATCCGAATCTTGATGCGATTATTTCTAAGCTCGATATCTTATCGGGATCTGCATCTAGCGATGCGTAATTTCTAGATCGATCTAATTTTAATTCTGGTTGGGTGTCTTTTTAGCTAGACAGGCGGGAATCCCCACGTCCATACCCGCTTCGGGTTGGAACGCGAGAATGAAAGACGAGTGAGCGGACGATTCCACCTGCTCACGAGACGCAAAAGCGTTAGCCGCGCGGAAGATGAGCAGAGGCTAAACTAGCTGTAGCCAAAGTCCATGCAAAAATAGCTAGAGTACGTGAAGATTTCCGACACAAACTATCCCGTAAAATAGTTAACGAAAACCAAGTTATTGTGGTCGAGAATCTGGCAGTAAAGAACATGGTAAAAAATCATTGTTTGGCTAAGTCCATAAGTGATGCTGGATGGGGAATGTTCTGCACTATGCTTAAATACAAAGCAGAAGCAGAGGGCAAAGTCTACCTAGAAGTAGGTCGATTTTTTCCATCTTCTCATTTGTGTTCTAATACATTACTGTCGTTGCCAAAGATGGATCTATCGGTGCGTGAATTTGATTGTCCCCACTGCGGGAAGCGACACGATCGAGACATCAATGCGGCAATCAATATCAAAAATGAAGGCTTACGGATATTGGCGTTGGGAACCAGCGTTGCTGCTCCTGGAGGCAATGTAAGACCAAAACAGTATGGGCGTAAGTCTACTGCTGTGGCGGCTGTTGCCCTCGAAGGGAGAAGCCCCCTTCATACTGGTACTCCAGTTGAAGGCGGGTAGTTCACGCACCCCTTTTTTTAGGTTAGCATCATACTTTTGCATCATATCAAATTAAATTGAGTAAATGACAGATTAGCTCCTCCCCTTTATAAGGCTACTGTGTATACACAAGTCGGCTAGACTTCGTTTTCGATGGTGCTCTACCCCCCCAACCCCCCCTTGTAAAGGGGAGGGGCTTTACTCCCTCCCCTTTACAAGGGGAGGGCTGGGGTGGGGTAACACAGACTACGCATCAACTCAAATAACTTGTGTATACACCGTAGCCCCTTTATCAGGGGAGGTTGGGCGGGGTACATATCTGTCGCTTTAATTCTTTAAATTGATATCATTTTCAAGACTCGATCGATCTTGGTAAGTTGAACTTTTTACCCTTGCTCTTTTCTTCATTTAGGTGGGAGAGCCGTTGAGTGTCTATATTTGTCTCAACATTTGGGCGATCGAGCGTTGATCTGACGATTTCAACTAGAATGTAACTAATAACTTAATACCGTCATCAATCTTCATCGATCGACTCCAGCTCAAAATTATTGAGGAGAATGAATTTGATGTTGCAAAAAATACTAATCGCAACGGGTGACGCTCCAGAGTCGGAAAAAATATTAGCAACGGGATTAACACTTGCAGAAAAATTTGGTGCTGAAATCGGGATCTTACATGTTCTCAATCTATCGCCAAATGGGTTTGAGGCGATGGGTAGTCCATTGATGGGGGGTACTTATCCCATTATGAACGATCTAGCAATCCAACAATATCAGCAAGAATTACAAGCCCGCGAACAAGATGGGATGGAAAGGCTCCAGTCTTACGCTAGACAGGCTCACGATCGACATATTAAAGCCGATATTTATCAAAGTCTGGGAGATCCAGGTCGAACTATCTGTGAATTAGCCACAAATAATCTAGCGGATTTAATTGTGATGGGACGGAATCAAAAATCGGTCTTGAGTGAGATTTTTCTGGGTAGCACCAGTAACTATGTCCTGCACCATGCACCCTGTTCGGTGATGATGATTCAACATAACTAAATCGGAAATTGTCTCGATTCGATCTGCCAGATTAACTGAATCATTTAACATTCAAATCGTTGAGGTTGTCAGTTGGCAATTCCAAATCCAAACTTTTCAACAATTCCCCCCAAAATATCAATTCAGTAACGTCAATTCCCCAAATCACGATTTAACGTAGCTCGATCCCATGACTTCTGAATCTTCCCCCGCATCACCACAATTAAACCCTGCTAAATTTCCGATTGTCGGCGTGGCTGCGTCTGCTGGTGGTTTAGAAGCATTTACCCAACTACTCGAACATCTCCCTGTCGATACTGGGATGGCTTTTGTGCTGATTCAGCACTTGTCACCAGATCATCAGAGTCTATTGACAGAGATTCTGGCGAGAGTGACAAAGATGCGGGTGTGTGAGGGCAAACATGGGCTGGAGGTGGAGCCGAACCAGGTGTATGTGATTCCGCCGAACGTTAAAATGGTGCTCTCTGGTGGCGGTGTGCTGCAACTATCACCCCGTGAGAAGGTTTTTGGTAAATACATGCCTGGAGATGCCTTCTTTGTCTCGCTGGCGGCGGATCGGGGTAATAAATCGATCGCGGTGGTGTTGTCTGGTGGTGATGGGGATGGTTCGTTGGGTTTGACGGCGATTAAGGCGGCGGGTGGGGTGACGTTTGCTCAGTGTGAGGATACCGCAAAGTTTGATAGTATGCCGAATGCGGCGGTGGCGACGGGGAATGTCGATTTTGTGTTACCGCCGGAGCAAATTGCGGCGCAATTAGTTGAGCTGAGTGGCAATCCGATGTGGACAAGTCCACAGCCGATGATTGTTACGGATGGATTGTTGGCTGCTCCGACTGCTTTGGCGACGATTTTTTCGTTATTGAGATCGAGTACGGGCGTTGATTTTAGTCATTATAAACCTAAGACACTCGATCGCCGGATTCAGCGACGGATGTTGTTGTGTAAGTTGAAAAATTTGGCAGATTATGCCGCATATTTACAGGTACATTCGGTAGAAGTTAAGGCATTATATGAGGAGATTTTAATTCACGTTACCAGCTTTTTTCGCGATCCTGAAGCTTTTGAATTGTTGAAAACTAAAGTTTTTCAGACAATTACTCAGCACAAATCGGCGGAGTCGCCGATTCGGATTTGGGTGGCGGGTTGTTCGACGGGGGAGGAGGTTTATTCGATCGCTATTTGTCTATTAGAATTCCTAGCGGAGCGCGTGATCCAGCGACCAATTCAGATTTTTGCGACGGATATTAGTGATTTATCGATCGAGAAAGCCAGATCGGGAATTTATACTGAAAATCAGATGGTGGATGTCTCGCCCGAACGTCGTCTTCGGTTCTTTTATCCAATTGAAGGGGGGTATCATATTAGTAAGGCGGTGCGAGAATTATGTGTATTTGCCCGTCAAGATCTCAGCACCGATCCGCCGTTTTCTAATGTCGATTTAATTAGCTGTCGGAATGTGTTAATTTATCTCGGCGACGCTCTCCAACGGCGAATTATGCCGATCTTTCATTACAGTCTAAATCAGACTGGTTTTCTGTTGCTCGGTACGTCAGAAAGTACGGGAAAATCTGGAGATCTATTTACAGTTGTCGATAAAAAGCAGCGGATTTATCAGAAAAATCCTATGGCAACTCAATCGACATTTTCATTTACCCCCAGCAGTTATCCCACGATTAAAGTCGTAAATGAGCGCGGAGATCGTCAGTCAGTTCCGGCGGCGGCACAAGGGTTTGACCTCCAAGAAAAGGTCGATCGATTAATTGCCGATCGATATACGCCTGTGGGGGTAGTAGTTGATGATAAAATGCAGATTTTGCAATTACGCGGTGAGATAGACAGGTATCTGAAATTAGTTTCGGGTGTTGCTAATCTGAATTTATTTAATCTGGTCAGATCGGGTTTATTAGTCGAACTACGGGCGGCGATTTATCAGGCGCAGCAAAGTAACTCAACCGTCACTAAAAATGGACTGCGGCTCGAAGAAAGTGACCGTTCTAGTAGCTTCAATCTTCAGGTAATTCCGTTTAACATCTCTACCTTAGCAGAGCGGCGTTTTTTAGTCTTATTTGAAGATGCCCCGATGATCCCGATTAGTAACGATCGACAGATCGATTCGACACTTACTCAAAGCGATATAGCAGACGAAAATTCACGACTCAGACAAGAACTGAACACGGCAACTCAGGAACGCACGGCGACGCAGGAATATTTACGCGCAGTAATCCAAGAGCAGGAATATAGCAACCAAGATCTAAAAGTTGCTAATGAAGAAATCTTGTCCAGCAATGAAGAATTGCAGAGTACAAATGAGGAATTAGAAACTGCCAAGGAAGAAATTCAGGCAACTAATGAAGAACTAAA